>SLLJ01000104.1 GCA_007134165.1 Nitriliruptoraceae bacterium
AGTCCCGGGGGTGGGGCGGCTCTCCGGGCCGTCCGTCACCGAACGGATGGACGGTCGTGCCCCCGGCGCCCGGTGCGTGCGTCGGTCACCATGGTCAGGAGCGCCCAGCCTGCCGTCCCCCGACCCTGCCGTCCCCCGACCCCTCGACCACCGGAGGCCGACCCATGTCCACCTCACTCACCGGACGCCGCGTGCTGGTCACCGGTGCCTCGTCGGGCATCGGGCTGGCCGCCGCCACGGCCATCACCGAGGCCGGAGGTCAGGTCGCACTGCTTGCCCGCCGGCCTGACCGGCTGGCCGAGCACGCGACGCGCATCGGCGGGGTGGCGGTGCCCGCCGACGTCACGGACGTCGAGGCGGCCCGCCATGCCGTGGACCGCGCCGCCGAGGTGCTCGGTGGACTCGACGGGGTGGTCAACGCCGCCGGTGCGCTGCGCCCGGGTCCGGTCGCGCAGACCGACCCGGCGGACTGGCGGCTGATGGTCGAGGTCAACCTGCTCGGGGTGCTTCAGGTGACGCAGGCGGCGATCCCGCACCTACGCGCCAGCGAGGGGGTGCGCGACGTCATCATGGTGTCGTCGATGTCGGGTCGGCGGCTCGGTTCGGTCGGTATGGGGGTGTATGCCGCCACCAAGGCCGCCGTGCACATGGTCGGTGAGGGCCTTCGTCGGGAACTCGGCCCCGACGGGATCCGCGTGGGTGTGATCGCCCCCGGGTTCGTGGACACCTCGCTGTTCCAGGGCAGCAACGCGGACGTCGACCGGCTGCGCGACAAGGCACGCGAGGTCGGCCTGCCGGCCGAGGAGGTCGCAGCCGGCATCGTGCACGTGCTCGCCGCGCCCGCCGGGGTGGTGCACCCCGAGGTGGCGTTGCTGTCGGTGGCGCAGCTGGGCTGAGCGGCGGTTCAGTCCACCGGCAGCCGGCGCGCGGTCAGGCCCGCCACGACGACGGCGACCAGCGCGAAGCCCGCCGCGAGGCTGACGTGCTCCGCCAGGTACCCGACCACTGGAGGACCGACCAGGAACGCCAGGTAGGCCACCGAGGCGATCGCGGCCACCCCCTCCCCGGGGGTGCGGGCCACCCGGCCGCCGGCGGCGAAGGCCAAAGGCACGGTGGACCCCAGCCCCAGGCCCACCATCGCGAAGCCGAGCAGGGCCAGCGGTAGGACCGGCACGCCGGCCACCAGCCCGAACCCGCAGGCGGCCAGCAGCCCCCCACCGGTGACCACACGCCGGCGGCCGAACCGCGCGGTCAGTCGGTCACCGACCAGCCGTACGCTGACCATCGCTGCGGTGTAGGCGACGTAGCCCCACCCGACCCGCCCGGCGGACACCTCGACGGTGTCGCGCAGGTGGATGCCACTCCAGTTCGCGGCCGCGCCCTCGCCGAGCGCGGCGGCGAACGCGACCAGGGCCAGTGGCAGCAGCGGACCGCGGGCGATGGCGAAGCGGGCCGGGGCACCGGGCTCGGCGTGGTCTGCGACGCGCAGCCAGCGTGCTGCGACCGCGGTCAGCGCCCCGAACGCGACGGCCACCAGGCTCAGGTGCACGGGCACCGAGGTGGCGGTGGCCGTGGCCAGGGTGCCGCCGAGGGCACCGATCAGCGTGCCCACGCTCCAGGCGGCGTGCATGCCCACGATGATCGAGCGGCCGAAGCCGCGCTCGATGCCGACTCCCTGGGCGTTCATCCCGACGTCCATCATCGACGAGCCGGCGCCGAGCACGACCAGGGTCGCCGCGAGCAGCCAGGCGGCGGGCGCCAGGCCGGCCAGCGGCAGGAGCACGGCGGTGATGGTCGCTCCGGTGAGCAGCAACCGCCGGCTGCCACTGCGAGGGATGACCCGTCCGGAGATCGTCAGCCCGGTGATCACGCCGATGGAGACGCCGGGCAGGACCAGGCCGAGCACGGCCTCGCCGAGCCCGAGGCTGGTCTGCACGTCGGGGATCCGGGCGATGAACGACGACACCGCCATGCCGTTGGCCAGGAACACGGCGGTCACCGCACGACGGGCGGCTCGGTCCGGGACGCCGGTGGCGCTCGGCACGCGAGGGGCCGGGGGAGGGTTCGGGGGAGGGGTCGGGGTGCTCAGAGTGGCGGGCTCCGGGTGCGACCTGGCAGCGTACGTGCTCAGCACCTGGCAGGTGGTGCGGGTGGCGCGGTTGCATGCACCGAAACGTCCGGGCCTCAGTCGCCATCCTGGGGCGGGCGGCCCCGCCCGAAGGGCCGTCGGCGGCCAGCGAGCAGCACCACGATCACCGCGACGACGACGAACGCCGCGCGCAGGTCGGTCAACTCCTTGATATTGCCCACCAGCGGAGGGGCGATCAGGAACCCGCCGTAGCCAACCGTGGCCACGGCAGCCACGCCCTCACCCGGCGAGCGTGCGAGGCGTCCGGCTCGCGCGAAGCACAGCGGCACGGTGACCGCGAGCCCGGCCGCGACCAGGGCGAAGCCGGCCAGTGCGATGCTCACGGTGGGTGCCAACGCCATCACCACGAAGGCAGCCGCGGCCAGCCGGGCGCCCCAGGACACGGTTGCGTCGGGGCCGATGGCGTCCGCCACCCGGTCGCCGACCAGTCGGGCGACCGTCAGCGTCGTGGTGTAGGCGACCAGGCCCCACCCGACCTGCTCGGGGCGAACCCCGACCTCGTCGAGCAGGAACAGCCCGCTCCAGTCCATCGCGGTGACCTCACCGATCGAGGAACCCAGCGCGACCAGGGCGACCGGCACGAGCACCCCGGTGGGTAGCGCGAGCAGCGGTCCGCGCCGGGTGCCTGATCCCCCCGCCTCGCGCGGCACGCGATCCTCGACGCGCAGCCACGGTAGGCACGCCGCGGTGATCGCCGCCACCACCACCCCAACCGCGCCGAGGTGCCACACCATCGGGACGGTGCTCGCCACCAGGAGTGCACCGGTGGCTGCGGCGAGCATCGCACCGATGCTCCAGGCGGCGTGCAGTCCGACCATGATGGAGCGGTCATAACCGCGCTCGACCCCGATGCCCTGCGCGTTCATGCCGACGTCCATGGTCGACATCCCGAGCCCGACCAGGATCAACACGGCCGCGAGGCTCACCGCATCGTCGGCCAACGCCACCATCGGCAGCGTCAGCGCGGCCAGCGTCCCACCCGCGGCGGTGATTCGCCGGCTGCCGAACTTCGAGGTGGCGGCCCCGACCAGCGGCAGGGCGGTCACGACCCCGACGTAGAAGGCCAGCAGCACCCCGCCCACCGTGGCATCGCTGAGGCCGAGTTCGTCCCGCAGTTGGGGGATGCGCACCACCCACGACGCGCCGATCAGGCCGTTGGCCACGAAGGTCGCGGTCACCGCCCGTCGCGCTGGGCGGTCGGGAACCAGTCGGGGTGACGCGCTCGTCGCAGGAGGCGGGGGGTCGTCGGGGGACACGGGCCAGGCCTCCGGTGGCGGCAACCGGTGCAGCCTACGACCACGGGGGCGGCGGGTTGGCCGTCCCCGTCGTGGGTTGCGCGTGGCGGGTCGACGCGACCCGCCGTCGTCTACTCGGCTCCGCCGCCCTGGCCGGTCAGGTACCGGTCGCGGATGCCGTCGACGATCGAGGCGTCCGCCAGGGTCGTGGTGTCGCCGAGCGTCTTGTCCTCGGCGATGTCCTTGAGCAACCGGCGCATGATCTTGCCCGAGCGGGTCTTGGGCAGGTCGTGGGTGAACAGGATCGAGGCCGGCTTGGCGATCGGTGAGATCATCGTTGCCACGTGCTCGCGCAGTTCGCGGGCCAGCGCTTCGTCGCCGTCGATACCCAGCCGGGGGGTGACGAACGCTGCGATGGCCTGTCCGGTGGCCTCGTCGGCACGTCCGATCACCGCCGCCTCGGCGACCGAAGGGTGGGCGACAAGTGCGGACTCGACCTCGGTAGTCGACAGCCGATGTCCCGAGACGTTCATGACGTCGTCGACCCGGCCGAGCAGCCAGTAGTAGCCCTCGGCGTCGCGCTTGGCGCCGTCACCTGCGAAGTAGCGGCCGGGGAACCGTGACCAGTAGGTCGATTCGTAGCGCTGCGGGTCGCCCCAGATGCCGCGCAGCATCGCTGGCCACGGCTGATCCAGCACGAGGTAGCCGCCCCCGGGGACGCCGACCGCTTCGCCGAAGTCGTCGACGATGCTCGCGGAGATGCCCGGCAGCGGGAAGGTCGCCGAACCGGGCTTGGTGGTGGTCGCGCCCGGCAGCGGGGCGATCATCATCGCTCCGGTTTCGGTCTGCCACCAGGTGTCGACCACCGGGGAGGTCTCACCGCCGATGACCCGGTGGTACCACATCCAGGCCTCGGGGTTGATGGGCTCGCCGACGCTGCCGAGCACCCGCAGGCTCGACAGGTCGTGGCCAGCCGGGTGCTGCTCGCCCCACTTCATGAACGCCCGGATCGCCGTCGGCGCGGTGTACAGCTGCGTCACACCGTAGCGTGCGATCATCTCCCAGAAGCGGTCCTCGGACGGGTAGTTGGGCGTGCCCTCGTACAGCACCGAGGTGGCACGGTTGGCCAGCGGCCCGTACACGATGTAGGAGTGGCCGGTGACCCAGCCGATGTCGGCGGCGCACCAGTAGACGTCGGTGTCGGGCTTGAGGTCGAACACGTAACGGTGGGTGAAGGCGGCCTGGGTCAGGTAGCCCCCGGAGGTGTGCATGATGCCCTTGGGCGTGCCCGTCGTGCCCGAGGTGTAGAGCAGGAACAGCAACTGCTCGGCGTCCATCGGCTCGGCCGGGCAGTCCGCGTCCTGCCGATCCACGGTCTCGTGCCACCACAGGTCGCGGTCCGGCGCCATCTCGACGTCGGCGCCGGTGCGTGCGACCACCAGCACCCGCTCGATGGTGGGGGTGTGCTCGAGTGCCTCGTCGACATTGTCCTTGAGCGGGAACACGCTGCCGCGGCGCCAGGATCCGTCGGCGGTGACCACGAGCTTGCAGCCCGCGTCGTTGATGCGGTCACGCAACGCCTGGGCCGAGAACCCGCCGAACACCACCGAGTGGGCCGCGCCGATCCGGGCGCAGGCCAGCATGATGATCGGCAACTCGGGGATCATCGGCAGGTAGACCGCCACCCGGTCGCCCTTGGCGACCCCGATTTCGCGCAGCGCGTTGGCGGTCCGGGACACCTCGTCCTTGAGTTCGGCGTAGGTGATGGTGCGGGTGTCGCCCGGCTCGCCCTCGAAGTGGAAGGCGACCTGCTCGCCGTGTCCGGCGTCGACGTGACGGTCGACACAGTTGTGGGCCACGTTGAGCGTGCCGCCGACGAACCACTTGGCGTAGGGCGGCTCCCACTCGCAGATGGTGTCCCAGTCCTGTGCCCAGTCCAGCGCCTGCGCCTGCCGGGCCCAGAAACCTTCCCGATCGGCGTTCGCCTCGTCGTAGATCTCCGCGTCGCGGATCAGCGCGTCGCGCTTGAAGGTTTCGGGCGGCGGGAAGCGCCGCTCCTCGTGCAACAGGTCCGAGATCGCCTCTGAAGCCACCGCCCACTCCTTGGTCGCCGTCGATGGCGGAGCACCGTAGTCGGCCAAACGGCAGCGCGTCGGGTGTTTGGGTCGGCAGGTCGGGGCGTCGTTGGGCGCTCAGGTGGGGGGTGCGCGGGAGCTCGGATCAGTCCGGTGGGGTGGTGCAGCCGGATCTCGGCGAAGCGCACCCGCGCACCCTGCTCGGCCCTTGGTGACGTCAGCCGGCGCGGCCCGGGCTCGCCGCGCAACTGCAGGCAACGCACGCTGACGAGCCGCTCGACGTGCTCACTCCTGCACGTCCTTGGCATCGTCGGCGGTCGCGACCGCGTCCTGGGCGTCGGAGGTTGGGTCGCAGAGCCCGGCCAGGTAGAACTCGATCCGTTCGCAGACGGGGTGGCGGCGCTGGGGGCGGATGGTGCGCCACGGCGGCAGGTCCAGCAGCGCTGCGAAGACGGCCACCGAGCTTCCCAACC
>SLLJ01000188.1 GCA_007134165.1 Nitriliruptoraceae bacterium
CGCCGCGCCCTGCCGCTCGGCACCACGCCCTCGCCGCTCGGCACCACGCCCTCGCCAAGGGGGCCTGGGAGCGGGCAGGACTGTGGACCACTGTGCTCGGGCAGGTCTCGTTGCCCCGCGGCGAGCTCACGACCGCGGTCGCGGCCCACGCCCACGCCGTGGACGCCGGCGACCCGGTGGCCCTCGAGCAGGTCCTGCACCGCTTCGTCGACACCGAGCAACTGCTGCTCGCGGCGGAGACGGCCGTGCAGGCCGCCGCCGACTCACCCGAGGGCGCGCGGTTGACGGCGCTGGGGGCGACCCTGCGCCAGTTGTGTCCCCGGGGCGGAAACGCCACCGCTGCGTGACCTGCCCGGGACCGGGCTCACCGTCCGGCAGTTCGAGGTCGCCCGCATGGCCCGCGACGACGCCACCAGCCGGACCATCGCCCGGCGTCTGGGACTCTCCGAGCGCACGGTGGACGACCACCTCGCGGCGGTCTACCGCAAGCTCGGGGTGCGCCGGCGGCGCGAGCTGCTCCGGGTGCTCAGCCCCGACCGGGCGCTGCACCGGCTGCTGGCTGGCGGAGATGGTCGCACCGACCAGGTGAGCTGGATGGGCGGAGAATCGCTGCGCCATCTCGACGAAGATCTTCTGCGTCCTGGATGATCCGGTTCTGCGACGTGCGGCTGCCGGCACCCTACGTTCGTGACAACGATCCTAGAGACGTGCCCGTCGCACGTCCCCGCATCCGAGGAGGTCGAGCGAGGTGGACTTCGACCAGTTGACCCACAAGTCCCAGGAAGCACTGCAGCGCGCCGGTGCTCTGGCCCGTGACCGTAACCACCCCGAGGTTGCGACCGCGCATCTGATGACCGCGCTGCTCGAACAGACCGATGGGGTGGTGCTGCCCGTCCTGCAGCGGCTGAGCGTGACCCCCACGGCCCTGCGCAACCGCGTGGCCGAGATCCTGTCGTCGTCGCCGGCCGCCTACGGCGCTTCGGGCACGGTGAGCATCGGCGAGCCGCTGCGCCGGATGCTCGACGCCGCCGCCCGCGAAGCCGAGCAGCTCGGCGACGCCTACGTCTCCACCGAGCATCTGCTGCTCGCGATGGCGTCGACCAACGACCGGGTCGGGGCCACGCTCACGGAACTCGGGCTCAACCGGGACGCGATCCTGACCGCGCTCAAGGACGTCCGTGGCGCCCAGCGGGTCACCTCACAGGATCCCGAGTCGACCTATGAGGCGCTCGAGAAGTACGCCCGGGACCTGACCGCATCGGCGCGTGACGGCAAACTCGACCCGGTCATCGGCCGTGACGAGGAGATCCGCCGGGTCATCCAGGTCCTGGTGCGCCGGACCAAGAACAACCCGGTGCTGATCGGCGAGCCGGGCGTCGGCAAGACCGCGATCGTGGAAGGCATCGCCAAGCGCATCGTTGACGGTGACGTCCCCACCCTGCTCGAGGACAAGCGGCTGGTCGAACTCGACCTGTCGGCGATGGTCGCCGGGGCCAAGTACCGCGGGGAGTTCGAGGAACGGCTCAAGGCGGTGCTCAAGGAGATCGAGTCCGCCGACGGCCAGATCATCACCTTCATCGACGAGCTGCACACCCTGGTCGGCGCCGGTGCGGCCGAGGGCGCGATGGACGCCGCCAACATGATCAAGCCGATGCTCGCCCGCGGGCAGCTGCGCATGATCGGCGCCACCACCCTGGCCGAGTACCGGAAGATCGAGAAGGACGCCGCGCTCGAACGCCGCTTCCAGCCGGTGCACGTCGCCGAGCCTTCGGTCGCCGACACCGTGGGCATCCTGCGCGGGCTCAAGGAGCGCTACGAGGTTCACCACGGGGTGCGGATCACCGACGATGCGCTGGTGGCGGCGGCCACGCTCTCCGACCGCTACCTCACCGACCGCTTCCTGCCGGACAAGGCCATCGACCTGCTCGACGAGTCCATGGCCCGGCTGCGCATCGCGATCGACTCGCTGCCCCCGGAGATCGACGAGGTCGACCGCCGCATCCGCCAGCTCGAGATCGAGCGGGTGTCGCTGGCCAAGGAGGAGACCGACACGGCCCGCGCCCGGCTGGCCGACCTCGACCGGGAGCTGGCCGACCTGCGTGAGCGCGACACGGGCATGCGGGCCCGCTGGCAGCGCGAGAAGGACCTCATCGGGTCGTTGCAGGCGGCCAAGGAGCAGCTCGAGCAGGCCCGCGAGCAGGCCGCCGCCGCGGAACGCGAGGGTGATCTGACCCGGACCGCCGAGCTTCGCTACGGGCGTATCCCCGAGCTCCAGCGGGAGATGGCCGCCGCCCAGCAGCGCATCGAGGCGCTGCGCGCCGAGGGCGACACCCTGCTCGAGGAGGAGGTCAACGAGCAGGAGATCGCCGAGGTCGTCGCTCGTTGGACCGGCATCCCCGTCTCGCGCATGGTCGAGTCGGAGTCGGCCAAGCTGCTGCGGCTCGAGGACGAACTGCACCAGCGGGTCGTCGGGCAGGACGAGGCGGTGGAGGCGGTCGCCAACGCCGTGCGCCGCTCGCGCTCCGGGATCGCGGATCCCGACCGGCCGCTGGGCTCCTTCCTGTTCCTCGGTCCGACCGGCGTGGGCAAGACCGAGCTGGCCCGGGCACTGGCCGGGTTCCTGTTCGACGACGAGCGCGCGCTGCTGCGGGTGGACATGGGCGAGTACCAGGAGAAGCACACCGTCGCCCGGCTGATCGGCGCGCCTCCCGGCTACGTCGGGTACGACGAGGGCGGACAGCTGACCGAAGCGGTGCGTCGCCGGCCCTACCAGGTCATCCTCCTCGACGAGGTCGAGAAGGCCCACGCGGATGTTTTCAACGTGCTGCTGCAGGTGCTCGACGACGGCCGGCTCACCGACGGGCAGGGCCGCACGGTGGACTTCCGCAACGTCGTGATCATCATGACCTCCAACCTCGGCTCCACTCACATCCTGGGCGCGGACCTCAGCCCCGAGGCGCTGCGTGAGCAGGTCATGGCCGACGTGCGCGGCCACTTCCGCCCCGAGTTCCTCAACCGGGTCGACGAGGTGGTGATCTTCGAGCGGCTCTCGCGCGAGCAGCTCCGCGACATCGTCGACATCCAGCTCGCGCGGTTGCGGACCCGGCTGGCGACCCGGGACCTCGCCTTGGAGGTGTCCGGGGCGGCGATGGACCGGCTCGCCGAGCTCGGCTACGACCCGCTGTACGGCGCGCGGCCGCTCAAGCGGGTGATCCGCAAGCAGCTCGAGGACCCGCTGGCCGCCGCCATGCTGGCCGGTGAGGTCACCGATGGTCAGACCGTGCAGGTCGACCTCGAGGACGGTGGTGCGTTGCGCATCCGCGCCCGGCGCACCGAGCCGGCGGCCGCCGGTACCGCGGACGGCCCTGCCGGTGCCGCGGCTGGGGCGGCGTCGGGCGACGGCGTCGAGGTGCTGGGCATCGAGCGCGACCCCACCTGAGGCCGTCCTGACCCCGCACCGCCCCCTGTCGACCGCCGAGGGGCCGGACCCTTCGATGGGTCCGGCCCCGATCTGCGGGGATGGCGGGTGAGGCTCAGCCCTCCTCGTTGAGCACGTCGAGCATCCGGATGAGGAACGAGGCCATCTGGTCGCGGCTCACGTTGCGGGTGGGTTCGAAGGTGCTGGCGGTGATGCCGGTGGTGATCTCGGCGTCACGCACGGCGTAGATGTTGGGGGTGTGCACGTTGTTGGGATTGACGTCGTTGAACCCGGTGCCGCCGACCACGGGGTCCAGCCCGGCGGCGCGGGCGAGGAACGAGGCCATCTCGGCGCGGATCACGGTGCCGCCGGGGTCGTAGGTGCCGTCAGCGCGGCCCTCGGTGATGCCGGCGGTGCGGATGGCGTTGATGTTGCCGGCGTGGGTGCTGCCCGGTTCGACGTCGGGGAAGGGATCAGGCGGGTTCGCGATCGGGTCGAGGCCCAGTGCGCGGGCAAGGAACGAGGCCATCTGGGCCCGGGTGACGTCACCGCGGGGATCGTAGGTGGTCGGTGAGGTTCCGCCGGTGATGCCGAGCTGGACCAGCCGGCAGATGTTCGCCGCGTGGACGTTGCGGTCCTCGTCGACGTCGTCGAAGGGCAGCACGCAGTCCTCGAGCCCGCCGGAGGAGTCGATGGCGTACATGCGGCCCTCGTTGACCAGGTAGAGGGTTCCCTCGCCGTCGATGAGCGCCAGCTGCGCATCGGTGCCGGGGGCGATGCCGGTCGCGAGCTCCAGGGCGTTGCTCGAGAACCGCCACTGCTCCTGCCCGGTCGGGGAGAGCCGCAGGACCGTGCCCGCATCCCGGCTGGCGATCACGTACAGGTTGCCGGCGCTGTCGGCGAGGATGTTGGGGGTCGCGTTGGCGCCGAGCTCGCGGATCTCGAGGTCGCCGGACCAGTTGGTGGGGGCGCCGGTCGACCGCTGCACGGTGAACAGCCGGTCGATCCCCGCGGTGTAGGCGACGAGGTCGTCGGTGGCGGCGAGCACGGTGGCGCCGGCGTTGGCGGTGGCGGTGCGCCGCGGGGTGGACTCGCTCCAGGTCAGGCTGAGGTTGTCGAGGGCGAAGCCGTGGACCGTGGTGAGCACGCTGGCGTCGGAGAAGTTGCCCAGGCGGTTGTGCCGCAGGCTGACCACGACGGTGTCGCCCACGATCAGGGTGCGGGCCGACCACGGGTTGGTGCCGGTGGCCGGCGACCCGTCGTCCTCGTCGAACACGGGGATCTGGGGGCCGGGGCTGGAGTTGCCGTCGGCCAGCGTGATGCGGTCGAGGTGGGGTTCGCCGTTGCGCAGCACGGGCAGCAGCCAGTGGCTGTCGGTGAACGCTCCGACGCGAGCCTGAGGGCTCTCCGAGCGGTTGCCGGGGACGTCGGCCAGGATGCGCTCGTCGTCGGCGGTGTCGGCGTCGATGGTCCAGGCCAGGCTCGGGGCGGTACCCGAGAGGTCCAGGGCAGCGACGTGGTCGTTGTTGCGACCGGGCTCGCTGTTGCCGAGCACGATGAGCACCTCGCTGGCGCCGGAGCCGGCCACGTGCAGGCTGGAGCCGTGGCACCACAGGTTGTTGCGCGCGTCGGGTAGGCCGGCGTCCGGGTCGAGGGCGAATGCCGTGCCGTCGACCGGCTCGCCGTTCAGTGCGTCGACCTGCTGCACGAACCGCACGTCGAGGTCGTCGTCGGCGTCGGCGCTGCGAGCCACCCACAACCGGTCCTGGGAGTCCACCGCCGGCATGCAGGCGCCGGCGATGTCCCCGAGCTGCCACAGCACCGACCCGTCACTGGCCGACACCCCGACCAGCACCTCATCGAAGGCACCCGCCTGCGCACGGCGCACCAGCACCCCGTCGGGATGCAGCACGGGGTTGTGGAGCGTGCCCGTGCCGAAGCTCAGGTCGGTGTCGTTCTCGAGATCCACGGCCCACATGATGCCGGGGTCCGAGGGTCCCTCAACGCTGGCCTGCGAGGTGTTGGCGGGGCCCTGACCGGCGACCGGCCAGGACCGTGTCTCGAGCGCTGAGGCAGGCGCGGTCAGTGCCAGCGCCAGCAGCGCGGCGGTCAGCAGCGCGATCACACGACGGGCGGGGACGCGGGTGTGGGTGGTCATGCGGTCCTCTCGAGGTCGGGTCGTTGCGGTGTGCTTCGATCCCCGGCCCTGCGGGGCGCGGACGGATCGAGCGCTGCGGCGGTGCTGCCCCTGCCGCGGGTGGCTGGCGTGTCGTCGCCGGTCTGGCCGCATACGTGGCGAGGAGTCTGCCAACCCGGGAGGGATCTGACAACCGGCCGCTGCTCCTGGGTGACCGGTAGGGTCTCAGCGCCCCGGACCGACGGAGCCCCGATGGCCGAGACGACCGCCGCCCGGTCCCGCCGCTGGCTGACGGCCGCGGTGGTGGCACTCGCGGCGCTGATTGGTGCCGCCTGGCTGCAGGTGGAGCCCATCGA
>SLLJ01000391.1 GCA_007134165.1 Nitriliruptoraceae bacterium
CCCGTCACCGAAACGGATGCTCCATGGCACGCAAGATGACCGACGAGCACAAGCAGGCACTGGCAAAGGGCCGTGAGGAAGGTCGCGCGGTGCGCGAGTACCTCGCGGCACTCGACGCCGAGAAGCAACCCGGGCGTCGGCTCGACCGGGAGACCATCGAGGAGCGGATCGCCTCGGTGCAGGGGCGAATCGACGAGGAACCCGATCCGGCCAAGCGTGTCGAACTCATTCAGCGCCGCCTCGACCTCGAGGGTCGACTCATCGAACTGCAGGACGCCCCTGACCTCGAGGCCCTCGAGGCGGCATTCATCGACGCCGCACCCGGCTATTCGCAGCGCAAGAAGATCACCTACCAGGCCTGGCGCGAAGCCGGCGTACCGGCCAAGGTCCTCAAGGCAGCCGGGATCCGTCGCGGGGCGAACTGACTCGGCACCGAATCACGCGATCAGGCGCTCGCGCTCTCGCGCAGATCCTCGGGCGGGAGCACGGCACGACGTGCTGCTTGGGAGCACCGGTCGAATGCCTGCTCGAACCGAGCGGCGTCCCGGCGGTAGCTCTCGAGCGCCTCCGCGTCGGCACTGATCGCGTGCACGAGGTCGAACTGCTGGTAGAGATCGGCGGCGAACGCCCGACGGTGGCGGGTCACGCTGGTGCGCAGGTTCTCGATCGCGTGGCTGACCTGGTGGTCGACCTCCCCCAGCAGATCGCCGGCGATCTCGTCGAGTCGTTCGAGGATCGCCGCTCGGGCGCGCTCCAGACTGCGGTGCCCGGCGACCAGATCCGACATCTTCCAACCGACCAGCGCGCCGGCGATCAGACCCACCGGTCCGAGCATCGCCCCGGCCGCGACGAACGCGACGCTGCCACCCGCCAGGCCCCCGGCGGCCACCGCCCCGGTCCTGGTCCCCGTCCGCGAGCGGTGCTCGTGGGCTCGCATCTGCTGGAGTTGGTCGGGAGTGACCAGCAGAGCGTTGGCGGGCAGGCGCACGTCCCCCGCCGAGGTGCCGAGTTCGGTGATCACCGACTGGAAACGCTGCTCGAGTTGGCTCTGCAGCCGGGCCACCAGGTGCTCGAAACCCTCGGCGAACTGTCGTGACGCCAGCTCACCCGCCACTTCCAACTGACGGCGGAAGCGGGCCGCGAAGGCATCGATCTCCTCCACCGTGGACAGCGCCTCCAGATCCTGTTTCGCGCGGGAGAAGGGCTGCAGCACCAGGCTACGGATCCGAATCTTGAGGGGCGCGACGTCGGTGAGCGCCAGGTTGAGCACCTCGTCGAAGCCGTGCTCGAGCGCCAAGATGTTGCGGTCGAGGTCATGCCGGAAGGTTTGCAGCTGCTGCGGGTCGGACAGCAGCTGCTGCCGGACACCGACCTCGGCCTGAGCAATCGCCACCGCGTGCACGATGCGGTCCGCTCCCATGCGCAGGGTCTGGCGGCCGGCGAAGCACGACAGGTAGTTCTCGACGTCACGCAACAAACGGTCGGCACCGGAGCGACGCCACTGGAGGATGTCGTCATTCTGGCGTGCCTGCCAGGCCTCGAGCGCACAGACCGGGTAGACCCAGACATCCCCGGAGCGTCCAGCGCGGCGCGAGGCCTCCACGATGCGGCCACCGACGTAGTCGAGCACCGCAGTGCGGGTCTCGCGGTCGTGGAAGTGCTGGGGGTACATGTTGCAGACCAGGAAGGTCTTCTTCAGATCTCGTGCGACGACCTCCTCGAGGAAGCGCAGCTCGGTGGCGCTGACCGTCGGTGGCGAGAGGAACAGCACGATGCCGGCATCGACGACGTCGAGCTCCTGCAGGGTGCGTTCGGTGTAGACGTCGTCGGCATCGGCGTCATCGAGCCCCGGCGTGTCGATCAGGCGGGTGCCGTTGCGCAGGAACCCGACTGGTACCTGCTGATGGACGACGGTGACCCCGAGACGGTTCTGGGGGTTGGCCTTCTGGGAGGTGAAGCGGTGCACCTCCTCGACCGCGACATGGCGGATGCTGCCATCCGCGAAGTAGACCGTGGCCTCCGCAGCGTCCCCGTAGGACACGTACACCGGGACCGCCGTCTCCGGGGTCACGTGCATGGAGGAGACCTCAGCACCGATCAAGGCGTTGAGCAGGGTCGACTTCCCGCGCTTGATCAGACCGAAGATGCCCACGGTGAACTCGGTGGACTCGAGCTCCGCCCGCACGCGGCTCAACTCGTCGGCGATCAAGGAGTCGGAATCGACGCTGCCCTCGACCTCGAGCCCCCGTTGCTGCTGGAAGCGGCCCCACACCTGTTCGGTGTGCGCCAGCGCAGAGAGCAACGCGGAGCGCTCGACATCGAACCCGTCAAGGAATTCTGCCATGGACATCCTACCTGCTCGCCCGCCGACTACTCCTCGGCCAAACACCCTCGTGGGACCCCAGCCAAGGCTCCGATCCCATGAGGACCGGTCCTCGTCCAATACGTCGGCACCTGGCGGCACGCCTTCAGCCGTTGCGCCAAACAGGTGCGTCTTCCGGACCCGGGGGCCCGCAACCAGCGTGCGTCACGTCTCGTCGACGAGCCGTGCCACGTCGTCGTGCCAGGTGATCCGGCCCTCGGTAGCGAGTGCAGCCAGCGCCGCGCGGGTCGACGCCCCGGCCGCCGGCCACAGCCGACGATCGACGTCGTGGTAGAGGTGCGCGACGAGCGCCGACACGCCCGCTGGGCCGGCCCGCAGGGCGTCGATGAGCTGGGCCTCGCGGAACCGACGATGGTCGCGGTAGTAGCGCAGCACCGCCGACGGGTCCTCGACGAGCTCGGGACCGTGCCCGGGGAACAGCGCGTCGGGGCCCAGGTCGAGGACACGCCGGAGCGAGGCGAGGTAGGCGAGCAGGTCCCCGTCGGGGTGCACGACCACCGAGGTTCCCCGACCGAGCACGTGGTCTCCCACCAGCAACGCCCCCGTCGGCAGGCGGAAGGCGAGATGGTCTCGGGTGTGTCCGGGGGTGGCGACCACCTCGATGGTGACGGCTCCAACCACGATCGCTTCGCCATCGCCCACGATGCGGCCGTCGTCGCCGGCCACCTCACGGGTCGCAGCGACCACCGGGCAGTCGTACGCGGCCGCCCAGGCGCGGGCCGCCTCGGCATGGTCGGGGTGATGGTGGGTGACCAGCACCGCCACGACCTCGGCGTCCCGGTCGAGCACGGCCCGGTCGACCCGGTCCCGGTGTGCCGCCAGGTCCGGACCCGGATCGACCACCGCCACCGGACCGTGGTCACGCTCACCGACCACGTAGGTGTTGGTGCCGTCCAGGGTCATCGGTGAAGGATTGGGGGCGAGTATGCGTTCGGTGAGGTCGTCGAGCCAGGCACGGGTCGGCAGGTCACCGAACGCAGGCAGCGACCAACCGGCCCGGGGATCAGGAGGCGGCTTGTGGGACACCCCACCCCTCGCGCCCGGTCCGATGCTCACGCGCGCGACCTCCTGCTCCCGGCGGGCGTGGCGGTGGCGCACCGGCGGAGGTCGCCCGGTCCCGGAGGGGACCCCGAGGCCCGAGCGCGGTGCGCCACCGCAGACTGGTGCGGATGCGACCTCGCACCGGTCGCTCGGGGTTCGCACGTCTCGATGGCATCGGATGGGTCGGGCAACGAGTGAGCGGCGGCCCGGAGACCGGACCGCCGCTCACCCCTCCCGCCCTGGCTCGCTCCCGCTCCGCCATCGAGGTTGCGGAAGCATGCCAGCGGACGGTGGCCGATGGAAGGGGGAGCCCCCATAATGGCCAGAAAAACGCACGTAGTTGCGCGCCAAGCAGGGCAAGGCAAGCGTTCGCCGGAGGAGACTGTGCGTTGCTCGCTCATATCAGACCGGGGATGGGTCGTCCTCGTGCGGATGTTGGACCATCGGACGTCCATCCACCATCACGATCGTTGGCTGGATACGCGGCACCGGCTCCGTGCGCGCACGAGCCGCCTCCCACACCCGCCGGGCCGATCCGTGTCCGCTCAGCGCCTGCAGGTTGCGCCGCGTGGGGAAGACGATCACCGCGGCGCCTCGGGCCTGCTCGGCAAGCGCGTCCTCGGGACGGGTCCACACCAGCGCAGTGGTCTCGACGCGGTCGTGGGCGGCGACCTGCCCGGCGGGCAGCGGCGTGACGAAGAAGCGGGTGTCGAACCGCCGGTGCTGCCCTTCAGGGGTGACCCACCACGACCACAGCTCGAGGCACCCGAGGTCGAGGGTCAACGCCTCGTCCTCGAGCCACCCACGCCAGTCCCAGGCCTGCGACCGGTCGGACAACTGCCTGCGGGCCTGACGGAAGCTGGCCCGCGAGAGGTCGTCGCCGGTCAGCGGTTCCCCGTCCTCCCGGCTCGCGAGCAGGACCCCAGCCTCCTCGAAGGTCTCACGCACCGCACACACCAGCAGCCCCAGAGCGTC
The DNA here is from genome assembly GCA_007134165.1 of Nitriliruptoraceae bacterium. Classification (GTDB taxonomy): domain Bacteria; phylum Actinomycetota; class Nitriliruptoria; order Nitriliruptorales; family Nitriliruptoraceae; genus SKJO01. The sequence continues at coordinate 4,400 of SLLJ01000391.1, forward strand.
CTGCGGCGTTGCGCTCCCCAGCCGGGGTTGCCACCAGCTCAGCGTGCGCCCCGTCCAGCGGGCCGGATCGAGATCGCGATCGGCGGCATCGACCTTCCCGCCCGGGAACACGTAGGCCCCGCCGGCGAAGTCAGAGTCGAGGTGGCGCTCGAGCAGCAGCACCTCGACGTTGCCTCCCCCCTCGGGTCGGGACGGACCGTCGCGCAGCAGCACCACGCTGGCCGAGTCAACCGCCGGTACCGTCCCGAGCTGTTCCACCGCCACGTTCGACCCTCCTCGACCGCTCGCGACCAGACTAGACCTGTCCCCACCACCGGTGCCGGTGTGGTTGGCTGACGCTCCCGGCCCGTGGAGGCTGCCACGATGCCCATCCCCCCGCTCGAACCGCTGCCCGCCTCCCCGCTGGCAGGGGTCGTGAACGCAACCGGCGTGGTCCTGCATCCCAAGCTCGGTCGCGCACCATTGTCAGCCGCCGCCCGTCAGGCCGTGCTCGACGCCTCGGGTTACACCACGCTGGAGATCGACCCAGCCACGGGCCGTCATCAGCCCCGCACGAGCGGACCTGGTCGGCTCGCCGCCGAGGTGTTCGGCGCGCCCGCCGCGACCGTGGTCAACAACGGGGCGGCCGCGCTGCTGCTCACGCTGCACGCGCTGGCGACCGACCGCGAGGTGGTGGTCAGCCGCGGAGAGCTCGTGGAGATCGGCCGCAGCTACCGGCTCCCCGACCTGATCGCCACCACTCCGGCCCGGCTCGTCGAGGCCGGTACGGCCAACCACACCCGCCTGGAGGACTACCGCGGGGCGGCCCACCCCGGCACCGGGATGCTCCTCACCGTCCACCGCCCCGACCGGCACCCTGGCGGCAACGAGACATCGCTGGCGCAACTGGCGGAGCTGGCCGCCGAGCTCGGGGTCCCCCTCGTGCACCACCTCGGCTCGGGGCTCCCGCACCGGCTGCCCGCCGCCCTCCCCGACGAACCCTCGGTGGCCGGCTCCCTCTCGGCCGGCGCCGACCTCGTGCTGGTGTCCGGCGACAAGCTGCTGGGAGGGCCCCAAGCTGGCATCATCGCCGGCCGGTCGGACCTGGTGGCAAGCTGTGAGCGTCACGCCCTGGCCCGTGCGCTTCGGATCGACAAGCTGCAGCGTGCGGCGCTCGAGGCCACCTTGTGGTCCTGGACGCAGGCCGAACTCCCGGCCGACCTGCCGGTGGTGGCCATGCTCGACGCCGACCCGGTCACCCTGCACCAGCGGGCGGTGTGGATGGCGGACCAGATGGGTCCGGACGCCCGGGCGGTGCGCACCAGCGGCCGGGTGGGGGGCAGCCTGCTGTCCGCGGTGTCGTTGCCGTCCTGGGCGATCGCGGTGTCCTGCGACGATCCGCAACGCTGGGCGGCCGAACTGCTCGCCGGCGACCCTCCGGTGCTCGCCCGCCTCGAGGCCGACCACCTGCGTCTCGACGTACGGACGATCCCCCCGAGCCGTGACGTGGACGTCGTCGAGGTGATCCGGGGGCTCAGCGCCGGGTGAGGACCGCCTCGACCTCGACCGGGCTGCCCAGCGGCAGGGAGCTCACCCCGACCGCAGAGCGGGCGTGCACGCCGTGATCGCCGAGGACGGCCGCAAGCAGCTCACTGGCTCCGTTGGCGACCAGGTGCTGCTCGGTGAAGTCCGGGGTGCTGGCAACGAAGACCGTGAGCTTGACCACGCGCAGCCGCTCGAGGTCACCGATCGCAGCCGCTCCGACGGCCAGAAGGTTGAGCGCCGCCGTCGCCGCCAGCTCGGCACCCTCTGCCGTCGTGAGCGGTGCACCGAGCCTCCCGGTGCGTACCAGGGCCCCGTCGACGAGCGGCAGCTGTCCGGCGGTGTGGACCACGTCGCCGAGGGTGGCCCACGGCTGGTAGGCGGCGGCCGGTGCCGGCGGCGGTGGGAGGACCAGGCCGAGCTCGGCCAGCCGCTGGGCGCAGGTCACGCCCACCTCACGCCTCCGCCTTGGGACGCTTGAAGTAGGCCACGCTGTCGGCGCCGACCGTCACCAGCTCCCAGCCGTCCTCCCCCCACTGGTTGAGGATCTGCTGCAGTGCGTGGCTGATCAACGGGACGGTCGCGTACTCCCAGCGGGTCATGGAGCATCCTCACGGTCGTGGTGGTGGCCGTGTGGATAGCGCAGGAAGCCTCGGAGGGCAAGCCGGGGCGGTCAGCTTCAGCCCCGGACGCCGGCCACCGGGCCAGCCTCACACGGCGGTGGCGGTCACCTCCGAGGACCGTTGCTCGAGCATGGCGCGACGCTCGACCTCGCCCATCCCACCCCAGACCCCGTAGGGTTCAGCCTCGGCCAGCGCGTGCTGCCGACACGGTTCGATCACGGGGCAGTCGGCGCAGACCGCCTTGGCGGCGGTCTCCCGGGCCGTTCGTTCGAGCTTGGGCTCGAAGCGGTTGGGCCCGAAGAACAGCCCCGCGCCTTCCGAACGACATCGGGCATGGTGCTCCCAGTCGCTGTCCGGAACGACGACGAGGGCCCTGAGATCGCTGCGCAAGCCAACCCCCTCCCAAGGATCGCTAGCGCACGATAGGCAACTCGCTCCCCGCTGGCTAGCCCCAGCGTGCTTGCCCTCGATCGCTTCGTGCTTGCAGGACACGAACAGCACGGTCCGGAGCCGGTGGGTCAGCCGCTGCCGGTGTCCACCTCGGAGGCGCGGTTGGCGGCGAGCGCCTCGGGGTCGAAGGGTTCCACGAGGACGACGGCGCCGTCGACACCATGGACCCGCACCGGGGTGCCGACCTTCGCCCGCTTGGTGTCCCCGGTCCAGCGGGCCCGCCACAGCGCACCATCGAGGTAGATGTGACCCTCGGGGTTGAGCACCGAGCGCACGGTGCCGAACCGCCCCACGAGGTCCTCGACCGCGGTGCCCTCCGGGCCGGCCTGCGCACGCAGCACGGTGGTCATGATCAGCACGAAGAACACCAGCACGGTGAGCGTGGTTGCGCCCACCAGCCACCACGGGAGTGCCAGCTGCTCGGAGGCGTAGAAGCGCAGCGAACCGATCACGAAGGAGGCCGTCGCGGCCAGGGTGATCGGCCCGAATCCGGCGACAGCGGTGTCCAGCGCGTACAGCAGCAGGCCCAGCACGACCAGAGCCACCGCCCACCAGGTGACCGGCAGCACGGTCAGGCCAAAGCCCCCGATCGCAACGGTGATGATGCCGGCGAGGCCGGCGACGCCGAAGCCAGGTTGGAAGACCTCGAACAGCAGCAGACCGAGGCCGACGACCAGCAGCAGGTAGATGAACGGCGCCGTCGTGGCGGCGTGCAACAGCCGACGCACGAGCCCAAGGCTGTGGAACCGCACGCCGAGCTCATCGCTGCGCATTCGCAGGGTGACCTGCTGCCCCGCGGCCGCGACCGAGACGCCATCGAGCTCCACCAGCAGCGGTTCGAGCCCCTCGACCCGCCGGACAACGAGCCCAGCCGCCTCCAACTCGTCGACACCAACGGCCTCGGTCAGCAGCCGCTCGACGATCTCCGGGTCGGCGCCGGAAGCGGCGAGGCGTTCGGTCACGTAGTCGCGCTCGTCGAAACTCTGGTCGCGAGCGCCGAGGTCCGCGGGGGCCAGCGGACCGATGGTGGCATCGCTGGCGATGGCCGGCACCGATGACGCCAGCCACAGCAGTCCGGCCGCGCCCACCGCCTGGGCACCGCGCCCCAGCGGGCCGATCAGCACGGCCACCGGCACCGGCGACTCGGCCACGGTGTCGAGCAGGTCGTCGAGGTCCAGCGAGACCCCACCGGGAGACGAGTACTGCAGCACCACCAGATCGGAGCCACGCTCGTCGGCCAGAGCGATCACGTCGCGGATCTGTGCGGCCACCGGAGGGTCGATGAAGCCGCCACGCAGCGGCAGGACCTCCACCACCACCTCAGCGTCGCTGAGGTCCCCGAACTCGACCCGGCCGGGGTCAGCCGGGTCTCCTTGGGCGGCTGCGACCCCCGGGAGCAGCGGAAGCATCAGCCCAACGACGAGCAGGGCGAGCAGAAGGAATCGGCCGGTGGCCGGGATCAGAGCGCGCATGGGTCAAGGGTACCGGCGGGACCCCCCGGCCCTGAACCCGCCGGTCCACACGGCCCGCCCACACCCCCTCACCGCGTCGACACCACCCCACGCCGTCGACGCCACGGCACCCCGTCCAGACCATCAGGCCCGCGCGAACCCCGCGTGGCGTCCTAGGATCTGTCCCCATGTCGGCTGCTGCGCTCCCGGGGTTCGACGGGTTGTTCCCGTCGAACGTGCTCATCGTGACCGGCAAGGGTGGCGTGGGCAAGACCACCGTGGCCGCCTCACTGGCCCTGGCCGGCGTCGCCTCGGGCCGCCGTACGCTGCTGGTCGAAGTCGAAGGGCGGCAGGGTTTCAGCCGGAGCTTCGGCACGCAGCCCTGGGACTACACCGAACGCGAGTTCCGGCCCGGGCTCTTCGGGTGCGCGATCGACCCTGCCGACGCGGTCTACGAGTACTTGGAACTGTTCTACGGTCTCAAGCGGGTGCAGTGGGTCATGGAACGCTCTCACGCACTCGACTTCGTGACCACGGCCGCGCCGGGGCTGCGCGACCTGCTGCTGGTCGGCAAGCTCTACGAGATCGAGGCACGCAAGCGACCCGACGGACGCCGCGCCTACGATCTGATCGTGGTCGACGCCCCGCCGACCGGCCGCATCGTCCCGTTCCTGCAGGCACCGGAGGCCGTGACCGAGATCGTGCGGGTGGGGCCGATCCGGCGCCAGTCGAGCCAGATCCGCGACATGCTCGGCAACCCGGGCCGGGTCCGGGCCGTCATCGTCACCCTGCTCGAGGAGATGCCGGTGCGCGAGACCATCGAAGGGGTCCGGGCGCTGCGCGGCGCGGGTGTCGCCCTGGGCCCGGTGATCGCCAACCAGCAGCGCAGTCCGCGGCTGGACGCCGGGGCCGCGGCCGCGATCACCGGCCTGTCGCCCGCCGCGCTGCGTGCCCGGGCGACCGAGCTCGGCGTAGATCTTCCGGTCGGCACCGCCGAGCTCGCGCTCGGCCTCGCCGCCGACCACCACGACCGAGTCGTGCTCGAGAGCGAGCTGCTCGCGGAGCTGCAGGAGCAGACGGCGGTACCGGTGCTCACCCTGCCGCAGCTCACCCGGGCGACCTTCGACGACGACGATCTCGAGGTGCTCGCCGACGTCCTCGCCCTGCAGGTCGGGGAGGCCGGTCCCCGTGCCCGCGAGGCGCTCGGACCGGACGCACCGACCAGGGGGGAGCGCCCGTGAGCCTCGCGCAGGCCCGCAGCCGCCACCTCGGCGAGGCGGTCGCCGACAGTCGGGTGCTGGTGACCACCGGAGCCGGGGGCGTGGGCAAGACCACCTCCGCGGCCGCTCTGGGCTACGCCGGCGCCCGCGCCGGTCGCCGCACGCTGGTGCTGACCATCGACCCCGCCCGCCGCCTGGCCCAGGCCCTCGGGATCGAACACCTCGACGACGAACCGGCCCGAGTCCCGGTCGTGGCCCCCGACGGCGGCGAACTGTGGGCCATGATGCTCGACATGCAGACCACCTTCGACCGGCTCATCGACCGCCATGCGACCTCGCCCGACAACGCCCGGGCGATCAAGGCCAACCGCATCTACCGCACCCTGGCCTCGACCCTGTCGGGGACCCAGGAGTACATGGCCATGGAACGGCTGCACGAGTTGCACGACACCGGCGAGTGGGACCTGCTGGTGATCGACACGCCGCCGACGCGCTCGGCTCTGGACTTCCTCGACGCGCCCAAGCGCATGACCTCCTTCCTCGAAGGCCGCCTGCTGACCCTGCTGCTCAAGCCGGGGATGATCGCCGGGAGGGGTCTGGGCCGGGTGGTGGGCGCTGGAGCCACCGCGTTAATGCGGGTCGCCGGCAAGGTCACCGGGATGGAGTTGCTCGAGGACCTCGCGGACTTCTTCCGCAACTTCGAGGGCATGTACGACGGCTTCAAGCAGCGTGCCGAGGAGGTGCTGGGGCTCCTGCAGCACCCCCGGTCGCGGTTCGTGGTGGTGACCACGCCCGAACCCCCACCGCTACGCGAGGCCCGGTTCTTCCTCCAGCGCCTCGAGCAGGAGGGACTGCACGCCGCGGGGGTCGTCGTCAACCGGATCCACCCCCTGCCCCCGCCCGAGCCCTCCGACGACGCCCTGCGGGCAGCCGCGGCGGCCGGCGGTGACGACGACCTCGCCCGCGGAGTCACGGGAATCCTCGAGGTGCTCGCCGACGTGCGCAACCTCGCCGAACGTCAGCGACGGGATGTCAACGCCGCCCTGTTCGGCGTCCGGGTGCACACCGTCGTCGACGTGCCGCTGCTCGGTCAGGACGTGCACGACGCGACCGGGCTCGAGACGATCGCCACGACGCTGACCACGAGGACCGTCTGATGCCCACTGACGAGGATCCGCCCGCCAGCGACACACCGTCGACGGATTCGTCGAGTTGGCGGCGAGGCCCCGATCCCGACGCCCCGCCATGGGCGCGGGAACGGCGGCCCGACGAGCCCGACGAGCCCGACGAACCACCGGAGAAACCCGACGAGCGCGACCCGGGGGGCGGCGAGGGCCAGGATGGCGCCCATGATCTCGCTGTGCGCCGAGCGCCTGCGCCGGGTCGCCCACCCCGGCGCACCGGGGTCTTCGTGGATGCCGACGACCTGCGCGAGCACGTTGGCGCCCTGCTCCGGGTCCTGCTCGGCGGCTACGAGGTCGATGCCTTCGGCAACTTCACCTTCGTGCACGAAAGCGCCCGGGTGTTCGTGACGGTCGGTGCCAGCCCCATGGGCCCACAGGTCGGGGTGTTCTCGGTCACCAACCTCGACCTCGACCTGACCCCGCCACTGGCCGCTTTCCTGCTCACCACCAACCACACGCTGGGCTTCGGCGCGTTCAGCTACGACCCGCCCAACCGGGCCGTGTGGTTGCGCCACACCCTGCTGGGCACGACCCTGGACGGCCCGGAACTGCACGCGACCGTGGTCGCGGTGTCGACCACCGCCGCGCGTTTCGACGATGCGATCCGCGACCGGTTCGGGGGGCGCACCTTCCACGAGGCGCCCGACGACGTGCAGCGGCGGGTCGAACCTCCCGAGACCCGCGACCAACCGCCGGGACCGGGGGCCAGCGGCTACCTGTGACCCGGGACCGGCGGGCCGAGTCCGCCGATCCACAGACCCCCAGCCTGAGGTGAACGCCGGGTACCCTGGCGTCGCCGGACCGGGTCGGGACCACCCGGCAGCGGCCTTCCCGCAGGCAAAGGCAGCGGTGTGTCCTCCAGAGCGACCTTCGGTGACGTCGCCGGCCACTTCGGCGCGATCCTCGCCCGCCTGATCCTGATCGCGGTCATCGTGGCGGCGATCGGTCTGCTGCTCGGCGCCATGGCGATCCCCGGCGCGCTGGCCGTCAACAGCCTGCTCGGCACCGTGCGCGACGAGGTGCTCGACGTCCCACCGCTGGGCGAGGCCGACGTCCCGCCCCAGAACTCCTACGTCTACGCCGACGACGGCTCGGAGCTCGCCGAGCTCACCTTTGAGGAGAACCGGGTCCCGGTGGCGCTGCGCGACATCCCGGACGTCGCGATCGACGCCGTGCTGGCCACCGAGGACGCGAACTTCTACGCCCACGAGGGCGTCAACCACCTCGCCATCGTTCGCGCTGCGCTGACCAACCTGCAGGCCGGCGGCATCGAGTCCGGGGCCTCCACCATCACCCAGCAGTACGTCAAGCTGGCCTTCCTCACCCCGGAGCAGACCCTCGGGCGCAAGATCGAGGAGGCGCTGTACGCCATCCAGATCGAGCGCGAGCTGACCAAGGACGAGATCCTCGAGCGCTACCTCAACCGCGCCTACTTCGGCAACGGCGTGTACGGCATCGGTACGGCCGCCGAGCGCTACTTCTCCAAGGACATCGGCGACATCGAACTCGGTGAGGCGGCCATGCTCGCGGGTCTGCTGCGCGCCCCGGAGGCCAACAATCCGATCCGCAGCGAGGACAATGCCCGTGCTCGGCGCGACATCGTGCTCGGGCAGATGGCCACCCACGGCTTCATCACCCGCCAGCAGGCCCAGACCGCCATTGCCCAGCCGCTGGTCGTCGACGTCTCCGAACCGCCACCACCGGCCAACCCGTTCTGGGTCGACTGGGTCGCGCGCCTGCTGATCAGCGAGCCGCTCGCCCAGGGCCTGGGCTCGCAGCTCGACGCCTTGGAGACGATGGGGGCGAGCACCGAGGAACGCCGGCGGCGCGTGTTCCAGACCGGCCTGCGCATCCACACGACCCTGGATCCCGAGCTGCAGCAGCTGGCCGAGGAGTCGATCCGCGAGCACCTGACCTACGCCGACGAACCACCCGAGGAGGTCGCGCGCGAGCCGATGGGCGCCCTGGTGAGCGTGGAACCCGGGACCGGGGCGATCCGGGCGCTGGCCATGGGACCCCACGAGTACGGGTCCTGCGCCGAGGACGGCAGCTGGGTCGGCGAGGACCCCGACACCGGGGAACTGCTGTGTGACCGCACCAAGGTCAACGTGGCCGTCCCGGGTGGTGGTGGCTCGGGCCGGCAGCCCGGCTCCTCGTTCAAGCCGTTCCTGATTGCCGCCGCACTCGAGTACGGCATCTCTCCGGGGCTGACCCTGGACGCCACCGGCCCACAGGAGATCGAGGGCTGCTCGGACGGCGACGGGCTGTGGGAGGTGAACAACAGCGGTGGCAACGGCATCGTGGACATGTACGAGGCGGTGGCGCGGTCCAGCAACGTCTACCACGCGCTGCTGATCGCCGACATCGGTCCGGAGCGCGCCGCCGAGATGTCCGGGCGGCTCGGCGTACCGATCCCCGACCGCGACATCTACTGCCCGCTGGCGCTCGGGGCCACCGACACCACCCCGCTGGAGATGGCGGTCGCCTACGCCACCCTGGCCAACCGAGGCGAGCACTGCGCGCCGTTCGCGATCACCCGCATCGAGGACGCCTCGGGCCGTACGATCTGGGAGCACTCGGTCGACTGTCAGCAGGTCATCGACACCGACATCGCCGACCGCGTCATCGACCTGCTCGCCGGACCCGTGGAGGCCGGGGGTACCGCCCCCGAGGCCGACCTCGGCGAGTGGCCGACCCGCGGCAAGACCGGCACCACCAACGACTTCCGTGATGCCTGGTTCACCGGCTTCGTGCGGCAACTGGCGACCGCCGCCTGGGTCGGCTACCCCAACGGCGACCGGACCTACGCCACCCAGGGGCAGGCCTTCGAGGTCTGCGGCGCGGAGCAGGCGCCGATCTGCGGTCCGGAGGGCAAGCTGCTCGACAACGTCACGATCGCCGGGGTGTACTACGACCGGGTCTTCGGCGGCACCATCCCCGCACCGATGTGGACGACCTACATGCGCCAGGCCGTGCAGCGCTTCGAACCCGAAGGATTCGTGGATCCCGGCCCGGTACCTTCGGGGGTCGTGCCCGACCTGCTGCAGGCCGGCTCCGTCACCGAAGCCGAACAGCTCGCCCTCGAAGCCGGCTTCCGGCTCGAGACCGCGTCCGTCAGCCACTGGCGGCCCGTGGGCACCTTCGTCGAACAGACCCCGGCGGCCGGCACCCGCCTGCCGCTGGGCAACCAGATCCTGCTCGGGATCTCGGACGGGACCGGCGACCGGCCGACGATCCCCAACGTGATCGGCATGACCGTCGACCAGGCCTTTGACGTGCTGTCGGGCGCCGGGTACCGCGTCTTCCGCCGCGACGTCGACGTGTTCGACGAGGAGCAGGTTGGGCGAGTGATCTCCATGAGCCCGGGTCCCGGCACGGCGATGGTCCCTGGCAGCGACAGCCGGGTCACCATCAACGTGGGCGTGCTCGCCGAGGAACCAGACCCCGACCCCGAGGACCCCGACGACGGGTCTGACGGTCCCGGCGAGCCGGACAACGGGACCGGCGATCCCGGTCCACCACCTGATCCCGCTCCGCCTCCCGAGAATCCGGGCGACGGAGGAACAGGAGGAGGCAACAACTCCGAAGGCGGCGATGGTGGTGGCTGAGCCTGTCCGCAAGGCGCTGGGCGCCACCGTCATCGCCGGCGCCGCATGCGTTGCCTATGGCGGGCTGATCGAGCGGCGCTGGTACCGGCTGGGCCGACTGGAGATCCCCGGGGTCCTGCGCCGGCCGGGCGCGCTGACGATCCTGCACCTCAGCGACGTTCACCTCGTGCCGCGCCAGCAGCACCGGGTGCGCTTCCTCGCCTCGCTGGCCGACGAGGACTACGACCTGGTGGCGGTGACCGGCGACCTGGTCGGGGCCCTCGACGCCGAGCAGGCTGCCGTGGCCGCCCTGGCGCCCCTGACCAGCCGGGATCGGCCGGGACTGGTCGTCTTGGGGAGCAACGACTGGTACGCGCCGGTAATCAAGTCCCCCCTGGCCTATCTCACCGACCCGGAGCGCCGGACTCTGGGTGCGCCGCTGGACACCGACCGTCTCACCGCGGGGCTCGCTGATCATGGCTACACCACCGTGCGCGATACCACGCTGCGGGTATCCACCGCCGCCGGCACCGTGGCGATCGCCGGCCTCGACGACCCGCATCTGGATCCGACGGTGCTGCCCGACGCACAGGATCTGCGCCTCGACCAGAGCGCCGACGACGAGGTACTGCGCCTCGGCCTGGTCCACTCGCCGTACCTGGCCGCGCTCGACGTGCTCGTGGACGCCGGCAGCGACCTGCTGCTCGCCGGCCACACCCACGGCGGCCAGATCCGCCTGCCGGGCATCGGAGCGCTGGTCGACAACTGCGACCTGCCTCTGGACCAGGCGCGGGGACTGTCGCGTCATCGTGGACGACCGCTGCACGTGTCGGTCGGACTCGGGCACTCGCGTTACGCCCCGTTCCGCTTCGCGTGCCGCCCGGAGGCGACCCTGTTGACGCTGCGCTGAGACCGGTTCGCGTCCCCCGGGACCTGCGGGGTACGCTCGCCTGCGCTCCCGGTCGGGAGCCACCGGGATGTAGCGCAGCTTGGTTAGCGCGCCTCGTTCGGGACGAGGAGGTCGGCGGTTCGAATCCGCCCATCCCGACCAGCTCCGTGGCCCCGTGACCTCACGTCCGGGGCCACGTCGCGTGAAGGGACCTCGGGTGGATCTCGGTGACCTGCAACGACAGATCCGCGCGACCTACGGCGCGCAGGACGCCGAGCGCGGCGTGGACGGAACTTTCGCCTGGTTCATCGAGGAGGTCGGCGAGCTGTCCCGCGCGATCCGACGCGAAGGCCATGACGAGCGGGTCGTGGAGTTCTCCGACGTGCTCGCGTGGCTGGTCAGCCTGGCCGACCTGTGCGAGGTCGATCTGGCCGAGGCCGCACAGCGCTACGCCGAGGGCTGCCCGAAGTGCCGCGCGAGCCCGTGCCGGTGCGCCGCCGCCGACCCGTCCCGGCCCTGATGGCCCCAGGGTCGCCACTCACGGACCGCGCGGCGCTCAGCCCTCGGCAGCGACGAGCTCGGCGAGCTGCACCGCGTTGAGCGCTGCGCCCTTGAGCAGGTTGTCGCCCACCACCCACAGGTTGAGGCTGTGGGGGTCGGCGAGATCCTCGCGCACCCGTCCCACGAGCACCTCGTCGATCCCGGCGCTTGCCAGGGGCGTGGGGTAGTCCAGGGGCTCGCCGTCGGTCCCGGTGCCGTCCACGACCGACAGCCCCGGGGCCCCCTCGAGGGCCTGCATCGCCTCGCCCCGGGTCACCGGTCGGGAGAACGTCATCCGTGCCGCGATGCCATGGCCCACCACCACCGGCACACGCACGCAGGTGGGTGACACGCGCAGAGCGGGCAGGTTGAGGATCTTGCGCGACTCGTTGACGAGCTTGAACTCCTCGTCGGTGTAGCGCGCGTCGGTGAACGACCCACAGTGTGCGAGCACGTTGAAGGCGATCGGCCGGCTGAAGGCCTCGGGCGGAACCGCCTCGGCCACCGCCGCCTCGGCCACCGCCCCCTCGGAGCGCAGCCGCGGCTCGTCGTCGAGCATCGCCGCGGTCTGCGCGAGCAGCTCGGTGATCCCGGACTGTCCGGCCCCACCTGCCGCCTGGTAGGAGGTGGTGACCATCTCGGTCAGCCCGAACGCGTCGTGCAGCGGCTTGGCGGCGACCATCAGCACCATCGTGGTGCAGTTGGGGTTGGCGATGATGCCCTTGGGCCGGCGCGCGGCCGCACCCGGGTTCACCTCGGCGACCACCAGCGGGACCTGATCGTCCATCCGGAACGCCGAGGAGTTGTCGATCACGACCGCGCCGCGCTCGGCCGCCGTGGGCGCCCACTGGCGGGAGCGCGCTCCGCCGGCGGAGAACAGGGCGAGGTCAATCCCGTCGAACGCCTCGGCACTGATCGCCTGCACCTGGACCTCACCGTCGCGCCACGGCAGGCGCTTGCCGGCCGAGCGCTCGGAGGCGAGGTAGACGGGATCACCCGCCAGCGGCAGCGTGCTGCGCTCGAGCAGCCGGCGCATCTCCCGACCGACCGCACCGGTGGCGCCGACAACCGCGACCCGGACCCCCATCAGGCGCCCTCCTCCGCGACGATCAGGTCGTCACCGAGACCGAACGCCGCGTGCACGGCCTGCACGGCGGTCTCGACCTGGTCGCGGGAGATCACGACCGAGACCCGGATCGTCGAGGTCGAGATCATCTCGATGTTCACGCCGGCGGCCGACAGTGCACCGAACATCCGCGCGGCGACCCCCGGGTGGGTCTTCATCCCGGCCCCGACCAGCGACACCTTGGCGATGTCGTCGTCCTGCTTCACCCCGGCGGCACCGACCTCGTCGGCCAGCGGCTCGAGCACGGCCCGGGCCTTGTGGGTGTCACCGCGCGGCAGCGTGAACGAAATGTCGGTGCGGCCGTCCTCGGAGACGTTCTGCACGATCATGTCGATGTTGATGTTGGCCTCGGCCAACGCCGAGAACAGACGCGAGGCCACCCCGGGGCGGTCGGGCACCTGCTGGACGGTCAGCTTGGCTTCCGAGGTGTCGTGGGCGACACCCGAGATGATCGCATCCTCCACCATGTCCTCCTGGGGGCCGACCCACGTGCCGGCCGAGTAGCTGAACGACGAACGCACGTGGATGCGCACGCCGTGGTTCCGCCCGAACTCCACCGACCGCACCTGCAGCACGCCGGCACCCTGCGCGGCGAGCTCGAGCATCTCCTCGTAGCTGATGCGTGTGAGCTTGGTCGCGGCCGGCACGATCCGCGGATCGGCGGTGAACACCCCGTCGACGTCGGTGTAGATCTCGCACACGTCGGCGCCGAGGGCGGCCGCGAGCGCCACGGCGGTCGTGTCCGACCCGCCACGTCCGAGCGTGGTGATGTCCTTGGTGTCCTGGCTCACCCCCTGGAACCCGGCAACGATGACCACGTTGCCCTCCTCGAGGGCGCCACGCACCCGGCCCGGCGTGATGTCCACGATCCGGGCCTTGCCGTGCACTGCGTCGGTGATGATCCCGGCCTGCGATCCGGTGAACGACTTGGCGGGCACGCCACGTTCGTGCAGCGCCATCGCCAGCAACGCCATGGAGATCCGCTCGCCGGAGGTGAGCAGGATGTCGAGCTCCCGCTCTGGCGGCCGGTCGCTGATGCGCGCCGCCATGGTGACCAGATCGTCGGTGGTCTTGCCCATGGCCGAGACCACGACCACCGTCTGGTTGCCGTCGCGGTGGGTGCGGGCAACCCGGTCGGCGACCCGCTTCATGCGGTCGGTGTCGCCGACGGAGGTGCCGCCGAATTTCTGGACCACGATGCCCACGGGCAGCTCGCTTGCTCGGGCGGCCGGGGCTGGCCGCAGGGGTCGGCCGCCGGGGGAGCCCCAGAGTTCGGGCCGCGGCCGTCGCTGATGGTAGGGGCCGCGGCGGCGGTCGTGGTCGACCTCACGTCGATCGGTCCAGCAGCGCGATCACCTCGTCGTCGTCGAGTTGGTGGAAGTCGCGGTACCACCCACCGACCGCGAAAGGACCCGTCACCGTCACCGGGCACACCACCCGATCGGCGTCGTGGGCGAGCTCGCCCAGTGCCTTCTGGCTACCCACCGGTACGGCGAGCACCACCCGGCGGGCGCCGCGGTGTCGCACGACCTCGAGGGCCGCCCGGGCGGTACCGCCGGTCGCCACCCCGTCGTCGACCACGACCACATCGCGCTCCTGCACGTCGTGCCGCCGCCCGAGCGTTCGGTAGCGCTCGACCCGACGGGCGAGCTCACGCCGCTCCTCGACGATCACCCGCTGCACGGCGGCCGGCGACAGGCCGAGCGCGGCGATGCGGCCGGTGTCCAGCACCTCGACGTCGTCCTCGCCGATGGCGCCGACGCCGAGCTCGCGGTGACCCGGCGCTCCGATCTTGCGTACCAGCAGCACGTCGAGCGGGGCGCCGAGCACGTCGGCAACCGCCCGGCCGACCGGCACCCCACCCCGGGGCAGTGCGAGCACCAGCGGTCGGTGCAGGTCGAGGTCGACCAGGTCCTCGGCGAGCCGCTGGCCCGCCTCGGTGCGGTCACGGTAGGTGGCCCAGCCGGGCCGTGCGTCGGCATCGTCCATGCCCCGATGCTCACGTGCGCGTCCGCTGGCCGCAAGGGCCCTTCTGCCCGTCCCGGGATCCGCAGGGATCAGATACCGACGTCGCGGCGTCCCGAGAACGCCCGGCCGAGCGTGACCTCGTCGGCGTAGTCGAGGTCGCCACCTACCGGCAGGCCGCTGGCCAGTCTGGTCGCGCGGACCTCGAGGGTGGCCAGCAGCCGCGACAGGTACGAGGCGGTCGCCTCACCCTCGACGTTGGGGTTGGTGGCCAGGATCACCTCGGCGACCGGTTCCGCGTCGAGCCGAAGTACCAGCTCGCGGATGTGCAGCTGGTCAGGACCGATGCCGTCGATCGGGGAGATGGCGCCGCCGAGCACGTGGTAGCGGCCCCGGAACTCCCGGGTGCGCTCGATGGCGACCACGTCACGCGGCTCTTCGACCACGCACAGCAGCGTGTCGTCGCGGCGTGGGTCCAGGCAGATGCGGCAGTGCTCGGCCTGGCTGACGTTGTGGCACTGGACGCAGAAGCGCATCGTGGCCTTCACACGGGTGATGGCGTCCGCCAGCCGCCGAGCTTCCGTCGGGTCGGTCTGCAGCAGATGGAACGCGATGCGCTGCGCGCTCTTGGGACCGATGCCGGGCAGTCGGCCGAGCTCATCGATCAGGTCCTGGACCGCACCTTCGTACACCACTGCCTCCGACCGGACAGGCCGCAGGGTAGCGGCGGGTCAGCCGACGTCATCGGCGGTGTGTTCCTCGGCGAGCAGTTGGGCGCCGAGCTGCTCGCGCAGCAGTTCATCGACGTCGACCTCACCCCGCGCCGTGGCGCCGGGGTCGCCCTGCTCGGCTTCCCGCACCGCCACCTCGTCGTCACCGTCGTCGCCGTGTTCGCCGGCGTCGCCGTGTTCGCCGGCGTCGCCGTGTTCGCCGGCGTCG
>SLLJ01000116.1 GCA_007134165.1 Nitriliruptoraceae bacterium
CTCGCCCTCGTTGTGGCGGTGCCGGGAGGCATCCTGCTCGCTCCGTTCTGGTCGGTTACGACGACCTCGACCGCCGTGTTCGTTCTGGCCATGCTGGGCTCGGTGCTCTCCGTCGGATTCGGCACCTACCGCACCGCGAAGGCAAGCCTGCCGTTCGTTCTCGGGGCCAGTGTCTCTGAGCATGGCGATCGGTTGCGACGCCCTCTGTGGTCGCGGGGAATCGGGTGCAGCAACGTCCCCTGACTTCGCGACGGTCCTCCTCGTCGAGCCGTAGCGACTGACGGGCATCGGCGGTCAGGCGGAACGGTTCGCTGCCGAGAGGTCGCCCACAGCCCGTCGCGGCGGCTCGCGCCCGACCGTCCTGGCCTCAACACCGGCAAAGGGTCCGTTGCGCACACGGCCTTTCCAACCTCTACCAACCACGACGACGTTGGTAGCCGGAGGTTCCGCCGACAGGAGTCCCGATGGGCCGTCTCGCAGAACTCGAACGCAGGCTCGAGAACGCCCCCAAGTCGCTGCGTGACTTCGCCGACCAGCTCGCGGACCAGCTCAGCCGGCAGTTGGACCAGCACGCCAACGACCAGGCATGGGCAGATCAGCTCGGCGCGGCGTACACGGCCGGGCAGGTCGCTCAGCTCCTCGGGATCACCAAGCGGGCTGTCGGTCAACGCCGCGGCCTGCTGCGGCTCAAGCAGCGCAACGGGCACGTGGTCTACCCGGTCGTGCAGTTCGACGGTGACGCGCCCCTGAAGGGCATCGACGAGACCGTCGTAACACTCGACCCGGCCGCAGCTGACCACTGGACGATCGCGTCATGGCTGACCGGCCCGAACCCGGACCTCGACGGCCGCACACCCGCCCAGGCGCTCCGCAACGGCGACCGCGACCGTGTGCTGGCACTCGCCCGCCGGTTGGCGAACGCTCTGGAACGCTGATGCCGCTGAAGCAGCTGCCCGACGCTGCGGGGGCGCTGGCGACCCTTCCCGGCCACGAGCTCGCAGACACAACCCTGCACCGCGTCTGGCGTGACGCTCTTGCCGATGGCACCACACGCTCGCAGCCATGGTTCTTCGCCAGCGTGCCCGACGACCCCCAGGCCGGTGGCCGTTTCGACCTGCCATCGGCATTGGGCGGAACCTGCTACCTGGCTGCTCAGCCCGTTGCTGCGCTGCTCGAAGCGCTCCAAGCCATGCTGCCCATCATCCCCGAGCGTGAGCTGCAGCTGCGTCGGCGGACCGAGATCCAGGCCCCCACCGACGCGCCTGTCGCAGCAGACCTGATGGCCGCTGCTGCGACAGGGTTCGGGGTGGCCAGCGCACTGTGGTCGGCCAGCGAGCGGGCCACGACGCAGGCGTGGGCCGCAGCGCTACGCCGGGACGGCTGGTGGGCCCTGTGGGCAGGAGCCCAGCATGACACGACCACCCAGGGGCGTGCCGTGCCATTGTTCGACGTGACCGACGGCCCCCACCCGCCGAGCGGGCAGCAGTGGCCGTCAACGAGGCCCATCCGTCTCGAAACCGACCTCGACCTGATCGCGGCGCTGGCCGACCGAGGCTGGAACGTGCGAGGCCCGGCAACCTGCCGGATGCGAGCGATCCGCCCTGAGCCGGCCGGTGCCCGGTACCGGTGCCCGGTAGCGGTGGGACGGGAGCCAGGTGGGTGAAACCTGGTCCCTGCTTGCTTCGCTTCCCAGTCCGGTTCGGCGTCCAATTCAGGTGCCGCCTTCCAAGCCGGTGGGGCTCAGAAGGTGGCGCTCAGAAGGTGGCGCTCTCCCCGCAGGCGCAAGAGCCCGAGGAGTTGGGGTTCTCGATGGAGAAGCCCGAGGCCTCGAGCGACTCCTTCCAGTCGATCACGGTGCCGGAGAGGTACGGCGCGGACATACGGTCGAGCCGCAGGCGGATGCCGTGCTGCACGATGTCCTGGTCGCCGTCGAGTTCCCGGTCGTCGAAGAACAGCGCATAGCGGAATCCGGCGCACCCACCGGCCTGCACCGCGACGCGCAGGGCGATGTCGTCGACGTCGGGCTGGTCGACCAGGAAGCTGCGGACCTTCTCCGCGGCCTTCTCGGTCAGGGTGATGACCTGCTCGGTCTGCGTGTCGGTGCTCACCGGGGTGCTCCTCGGATTGGTCTGGGACGGCGCCGGCTCAGCAGGGGCGGACGCCTGGCGGAGGTGGCAGCGAGTGTAGCGACGGGGGCAAGATCCGGACCATCGGTGTGCGGGTCGGCCCGCAGCTCGGCCCGATCAGGGCACCACGGCGGTGGATCCGCCCCGCCGGGGGTCGCCGGCGCACCCGCCGGCGGGCGTGACCGCGT
The DNA here is from genome assembly GCA_007134165.1 of Nitriliruptoraceae bacterium. Taxonomy (GTDB): domain Bacteria; phylum Actinomycetota; class Nitriliruptoria; order Nitriliruptorales; family Nitriliruptoraceae; genus SKJO01. The sequence continues at coordinate 2,315 of SLLJ01000116.1, forward strand.
GCACGCCGCCGAAGTACAGGTCACGCACGGACCACTCGTTGGTCGCCCGCGCCGCCCGCAGGTGGTCGACGGCCAAGCGGTCGAAGCCGGGCTCGACCTGGGCGAGATGCCCGTCCCAGTGCACCCGCGGCGCCTGGACCGCCGCCGGCAGGTCGGATCGGTCGTCGATCAGGTGGACGAGCACCTGCACGATGGCGCTGCGGATGCGTTCGCTGCCGCCGCTACCGAGTACGACCGGCTCGCCGCGCGGTGGCAGCAGGATGCTCGGCGCCATCATCGAACCCACCCGCTGGCCGGGCGGCTCGACGTGGAAGCCGGCCGGGTGCAGGTCGGCCTCGCCCATGATGTTGTTGGCCATCACCCCGGTGTCGCCGAGGAAGATGCCCGAGCAGCTGCCGTTGGAGGTGGTCATCGACGCCAGGTTGCCCTCGGCGTCGACGACGCTGACGTGGGTGGTGCCCCGGCTGCTGCGCGGTGCGGGGTCCGCCAGGGCGGTGCCCAGCGACGCGTCGCCCGGCAGCGCACCACCGGAGGTGTGCAGGTGGGTGATCTCGTCGAGCACGTCGAGCAGCGCGACCAGCCGTTGGCCGCTGCCCGCCGGCGGCAACGGCCCGGAGCGCTCGAGCTGCGCCAGCGCGTAGGCGACCAGGCTGGCGCCGAACGACGGCGGCGGGTTGCTCAGCACCCGGGTCCCGCGGTAGCCGAACACCAGCGGCTCGCGCTCCACCACCGTGTAGCGCTGCAGGTCCTCGGCGGTCAGCAGACCCCCGTTGGACGACATCTGGACGTCGAGGTGGCGCGCCAGTCCCGGGTCGGCGAAGCCGTTCACACGCCCGGCGCCGACCTCGGTCAACAACGCCGCCATCGGCTCGTTGACGACCGGATCGTCGGGGCCGATCAGCGCCCCGTCGCGGGTGTAGCGCCGGCGCCCCTCCTCGGTGAGCCTGAAGACCGGCTCGAGCAGGTGCAGCACGGCCAGCTGGTCGGGGCCGAGCGCCACTCCCTGCTGGCACAGCCGCCGTGCGGGCGCCACGATGGCGTCGAGGTCGAGGCGGCCCAGCCGCCGATGGACGTGGAGGTAGCCGGCCAGCGCACCGGGCACCGCGATCGATCCGGAGCCGACGTTGAAGATCTGATCCGCGCCGCGGAAGCGCACCGTGACCGGGGTGAAGTGCGGTTCGAGGTCGCTCGGGCCGCGGCCGGACCCCGGGGTGTCGACGAAAAAGTCGAACAGGACCTCCTCGCCAGCGGTCGTGCGTGCCAGCAGGAACCCACCGCCGGCCAAGCTGGTCAGGCAGGGCTCGACCACCGCTGCCGCGAAGCCGGCCGCGACGACCGCGTCGTAGGCGTTGCCGCCGTTGCCCAGCACCTCGGTGGCGGCCTCGACGGTGCGGGGATGGCCGGCGGCGACGACCCCGACCCCCTTCACAGCTGCTGCTCCGCGAGCCTCCGGCCGGCCTGCACCGCGTCGGCCCACGGGTCGGGACCGGGACCCGCCGGGGAGGCCTGCACGAGCTGCCTCAGACCGAGCTCGACCGCGACCTGCGGCGTGGCCAGCGCGCCGACCACGGCCGCGACGGGGGTGCCGGCACGCCGAGCGAGATCAACCACGTGGGCGACGACCTTGCCCTCGGTGGTGGTCGCGTCCAGCCGCCCCTCACCGGTGACCACGAGGTCGGCGCCGGCCACGGCGGCAGGCAGCCCCACCAACGCGCCGACCGCCGCCGCCCCCGGATGGAAGCGGGCGCCCAGCGCGGCGGCCAGCGCGTAGCCAAGTCCCCCCGCCGCACCGGTGCCGGGCTGCTCGCGCAGCCGGGTGCCGTCGGTGAGATCGCGCTCGACGACCTCGGCGAAGCGCTCGAGCCCGGATGCCAGCCAGCGCACCGCGGAGGCATCCGCGCCCTTCTGTGGTCCGAAGCGTGCCGCCGCCTGGCCCAGGGGCGTGTCGACGTCGGCGAGCAGCACCACCTCGACGTCCGAGAAGTCGGGGACCCAACCCGGCTCGATGCGGTCGATGCGGTGCAGTTGTCCCCCTCCGATCTTCAGCCCGGAGCCGTCGGCGACCAGCAGGCGGTAGCCCAGGGCCGTGAGCGCCCCCGCGCCGCCGTCCACGGTCGCCGAGCCGCCGAGCCCGACCAGCACCCGCGAAGCCCCGGCGTCCCGGGCGGCGAGCAACAGTTGGCCGACGCCGTAGGTGGTCGTCACCAGCGGGTCGCGGTCATCGGGTTCGAGCAGCGTCAGCCCGCAGGCCAGCGCGGACTCGAGCACGACGGTGCCCTCCCCACGATGCAGCAGCCGGGCGGTGACCGGATGTCCGCGCGGTCCGGCCACCTCGACCTCGAGGTGGCGGTCGCCGGGCCCAGCGACGACACCGAGCAGGCCCTCACCGCCGTCGGAGAGCGGCAGCTCGACGACCTCGTCGTCAGCACGCACCTGTCGCCAGCCCTCGGCCACCGCCGCGGCCACCTCGGCGGCGGACAGCGTGCCTCCGAAGCCGTCGGGGGCGACCACGACCTTCACGGGCGACAACCTCCGGGTGGCGGGCATCAGGGCCCAGCCTAACGGCCGCCCGCCGGACGGAAGCGCTGCTCACGCCAGGGGTCGCCGACGTCGTGGTACCCGCGCTCCTCCCAGTAGCCGGGCACGTCCCGGTCGACGAGGCGCAGCTCGGTGATCCACTTCACGCTCTTCCAGCCGTAGCGCGAGGGGACGACCAACCGCAGCGGCCCGCCGTGCGCGGCGGGGAGCGCACGGCCGTCGTGCGCCCAGGCGAGCAGCACGTCGTCGCCACCCAGCACCTCGAGGTCGAGGTTGGCGCTGTAGGCCGGCAGCCCGGACACCACCACATGGGTCGCCTCGGGGCGGGGGCGCGCCAGCTGAAGCACGTCGCGGACACGTACCCCGGTCCAGGCGTTGTCGAGGCGGGACCAGCGGGTCACGCAGTGCAGGTCGGCCACGACCGTGACCTCGGGCAGCGTCTGCAGGTCGGTCAGGCCGAGCACCCGGCGCTGGTGGACGCGGCCGGTGACGGTGATCCGGACCTGGTCGGCCGTGAGCTCGGGGACCGCACCCACGTGCAGCACCGGCCAGCCGGCGGTCAGGTGCTGGCCGGGCGGGACGCGGGCGGGGTCCTCAACGGTGGTCGGTGCCACCGCCACCCCCTCGGAGGGCTCGAGCAGAGGGGCGAGCACCTCGAGGTCGAGGTCGGCGATGCGGCGCGCGATGCGGGCTGCCGCCTCCCGGCGCACCGTGTCGTCGACGAGCTCGGGCAGGCGCTCACGGGCCGCGTCGAGCAGCGCCATGGACTGCTCGCGCGCCACCTCGGGGCGGGTGCGGGCCGGGGCGGCCTTGCGCACGTCGTCGGCGCGCGCGAGCAGGCGCAGGATGTCGTCCAGCACGGCGTCGGTCACCCCGGGTCCTTGGTCGCAGCGGTGCCCCGGCAGCGTTGCGACCACGACCTGGCCCGCACCTCCGGGATCGAGCCCGCCGTTCATCCCGCGGACCCGAGCGTCGAACGCGACCGTACTGCCGTCGGGTGGTCGCCCGCCGCGGCGTGC
>SLLJ01000476.1 GCA_007134165.1 Nitriliruptoraceae bacterium
GAGAATGAGGGTGCGTTCCACGGCCATGTGAAGACTCCGGATCGGATCGGGGCCCGTGAGTCTAGTGAGCGCCGATTGCTGCTCACCCTGGATGACCTGCGGCACGGTCGCACCTCCGCACCGCGGGCACTCCTGGCGATGCGGCGTACCCACGCGGACACCGGTGTCCGTCTCCGTACGCCGCATCCTCCACGCTGGACCATGCGGCGTACCCAGCTGGTCATCGGTGTCCGGTTGGGTACGCCACGTCGGTGGGAAGCCCTCTCACCGCCACAGACCACCCGGCAGACGCACAACCAGCCACGCCCAGCGCACACAAACGCTTCCGCGGCAGCGCCCCGGAGCGACCACCGCACGCACTCGCGCACCAACGCACACCAGGCACCTCCGCTGCGGCAGCGCCGACCCCCAACCGCCGAACGCGACTCACCGCCACGGCCCGGCTGCCGAACCTGCCAGGGGTTCGGCAGCCGTCGCTCCCCGCCGGACCCGACCCCCAGCGACACCAACGAGTCCGAGCACAGCAGCCCCGCTGCGCGGACCCGCCCGAGCGCCACCACCGACCCTCCGCGCCGCGGGCACTCCTGGCGATGCGGCGTACCCACGCGGACACCGGTGTCCGTCTCCGTACGCCGCATCCTCCACGCTGGACCATGCGGCGTACCCAGCCGGTCATCGGTGACCGGTTGGGTACGCCACGTCGGCAGGCAGTGACGGAAGCCGGCAGGCAGCGACGGAAGCCGGCAGGCAGTGACGAAAGCCGGCAGGCAGCGACGGAAGCCGGCAGGCAGCAGCCAGCGGGCAGCAGCCAGCGGGCAGCAGCCAGCGGGCAGCAGCCAGTGGCGGGCAGTGGCGAAGAGCGCGCAACCAGCGCCTCCTTCGTGTCACCACTCGATTCCCCCGGCAAACGACCGATAGGAACCTACCGAGACCCACGAGATGAGGGGAGCGCGGCCATGCAGGCGTCACTCTCCTCGCTGAGGTCCTCGACGGAGGCCCGCCGGACGCTGGCACTGCGCTCGTTCATCGTCGTCATGGTCCTGATGGTGGCGGCCGCGCTGCTCACCGGCCTGGTCGGGCAACTCCGAGCCATCGAACGCTCCGCGGCGATCACCGTCGACAAGGACGTGCGCCACGTCGAACGTGTTCTCACCGAGAAGACCGCCGATGCCCTCGCCCTGGCCACGCTGATCGCTCAGGACCCCATGATCGTCCGGCCACTGGCCCACGGACAGCGTCGCAGCCTGCTCGAGCGTTTCGAGGAACCATTCGAGGTACTGCGTCGGGACCACGGCGTGAACCACCTGCACTTCGCGGTCCCTCCGGCCACCAGCCTGCTGCGCGTCCACGTCCCCAACACCTACGGCGACGACCTCACCCACTACCGACCGATGCTCGTCGCTGCGATGGCCTCCGGAGTGCCCCTCGCCGGGTTCGAGCGGGGCCGGTTCGGAGCTTCCGCCCGGGCAGTGGTGCCGGTGCGTGCGAGCATCGCACCCGACAGCTGGATGGAGACCGGCGACGACGTACCGGCGGTTGTCGGTGTGGTCGACCTCGGCTTCTCCCTCGACACGGCGCTGCTCTCCGATGCGCTGTCGGAGTCGGCGGTGGCGCTGATCACCCTTCCCTCGCAGGCGGTTGCCGAGACCCTGGACCGTGACGATCCGATCGTCGTCCAATCGACCTTCGACGAGACCATCGACCTGGCCGTCGCGGACCCGGCTGCGGCCCATGCGCTCATCGACGGGGACCTCACCGAACTCATCCCGCACGATCATCGGCAATGGCGGTTGTCACGCCGGGTGCTTCCCGACCACCTCGGCGAGCCCGCGGCGGTGCTGTTGGTCGCCTCCGACGTCAGCGACGCCCGCCATGCCACGCTCCTGGCCCACCTGACGACCGTTCTCACCCTGTTGCTGCTCCTGGCGGTCGGCGCGGTCCTCGAGGTCCTCCGCCGTCGCGGCCTGCGCACCGTGCAGGCAGCGACCGAGTCGGTCGTGCGCTCCGCGCAGCTCAGCCGGGCGCTGCGCCTGGCCGACACCGAGGACGCGACGCTGCGAGTGGCGGACCGGGCCCTGTCGCTGATCGGGGATGGCGCCCCGACCCGACTGCTGCTGGCCGACTCGTCCCGGGCGCACTTCGAGGTGGCGGTCAATCACGGCTTCGGACCCGCTGCGACCGGAGCGGAGCAATCCGGCGCCCCCGACCCGGGCCAGCAACTGCCCACCCCGGGGCGCTGTCCGGCGACTCGCTCCGGGGAGATCCAGCGTTTCGAGGACCCGACCGCACTCGATGCGTGCCCGTTCATCCTCAGCGGGGAGTGCGGAACCGGTGAGGGGGTACATGGTGTCCTGCGTTGCCGGCCGCTGAGTGTCCAGGGCGCCACCGTCGGCGTGCTCCAGGTCCAGCCACACGTCGGAGCGCTCGACCGGCACCTCGAGCACCGACTCGACGACCTGGTACGGCAGATCGGCGACCACCTGTCAACCGTCAGGGCCCAGGCCGAGAGCAGCCGGCAGGCCGGTACCGATCCGCTCACCGGCGTGTCGAACCGTCGCAGCTTCGACGCGGCGGTCACGGGGCGGCTGAGGGAACGGCGTCCCTATGCCGTGCTGTTCGCCGACCTCGACCACTTCAAGCTACTCAACGACACCCACGGCCACGAGGTCGGAGACCGCGCGCTGCGACTGTTCGCCGGGACCATGAAGGCCTCGTTCCGCCCCGATGACCTCGTGGCCCGCTTCGGCGGCGAAGAGTTCGTCGTCTACCTGCCCGACTGCGATCGCGAACAGGCACGGGTGGCGGCCGAGCGCCTGCGCGGTGACCTCGCGCTCGCGCTCACCGCCGGCGGAGTTCCGGGTTTCACCGTCTCGATCGGCGTGGCTGACTACCGCCACGTCGCCAATTCCTTCGAAGGGCCCGGCTTCGATCAGGTGCTCCGTGCCGCGGATACGGCCTTGCTTCAGGCCAAGGAGTCCGGCCGCAACCGGGTGACGATCTGCGACGAGCGAGTTCTGGCCTCCCCCGTCGACGGCCTCGTGAGCGCCGGGGGCGTCCCCGACGATCCCCGCGACGCGGCCGAAGCGTCGGGTCGAGCAACCACAACGCCCACTGAGCCGGCTCGACGCCGCACTCCGGGTCACTCCTCGTCCGGATCCGACCACGGATCGGTGGGCCGGTCGGCATCCACGCCGGCATCGCTGGACAGGTCGAGGGGGTCCTGATACGCCGACTCCTCGTCCTCGGGGGTGCGTACCACCTCGTCGTCGTCCTCGTCGGGCAGCGGCAGGTACCGGTCGCGCGCGGCACCCACGGTCAGCAAGGATCCGACCACCAGCAACCCGTCGCCTGGACCCGTGACGCTGCGGGCGAGGCCGAGCGCGTCATCGAGGTCGTCGGCGGCCTCCACCACGGTGCCGGTCGCCCCCCAGACCTCGGTGGCCGCCGATCGCATCCGCTCGAGACTGGCGGCACGTGGGGAGGGCGCCCGGGTCACGACCACATGCGAGGCCACGGGGCGGAACTCGCGCAGGATGCCGGAGACGTCCTTGTCGTCGAGGCAGGCCGCCACCAGCACCAGTTCCCGGAAGCCGAAGGCCTCGTCGAGGGCGGCTGCAGCCGCACGGGCACCGTGAGGGTTGTGAGCCCCGTCGAGCACCACCGTGGGATGGCGGTGCACGACCTCCAGCCGGCCCGGGACGCTGACCGCCTCCAGACCGTGGCGGACCACGTCGACGTCCATGGCCGCGAAGGCCTCGCCGGTCAGCGCCGCAAAGGCCCCGAGCGCCAACGCGGCGTTGCGGGCCTGATGGGCGCCGTGAAGCGGCAGCAGCACCCCGTCGACGACCCGCTCACCCACCCGAAGGGTCAACTGCTGGCCGCCGACCGCGATCCGGCGCTCGAGGACCGCCACCTCCTGCTCCAGGCGCCACCACTCGGCGGCCGCCTCCGCCACCGCCGCAGCGATGACCTCATCGACCTCTGGCTCCTGGTCGGCCGTGACCACCACGGCCCCCGGCTTGATGATCCCGACCTTCTCCAGAGCGATCTGCTGCGGGCTGGTCCCGAGCTCCGCATGGTCGACGTCGATCGCGTTGAGCACCGCGACGTCCCCGCGGATCAGGTTGGTGGCGTCCCAGCGTCCGCCCATGCCGACCTCGAACACCCCGACGTCGACGGGCACGTCGGCGAACCACGCGAACGCCATGGCGGTCAGGTACTCGAAGTAGGTGACGCGGTCCTCGGGATGGCCGGCTGCCGCCTCCTGGTCGACGAGTTCGACGAAGGGGGCGAGCTCGTCGACCAGTGCGGCGAAGGCACCGGGCCGGATCGGCCGGCCGGACAGGCTCAGCCGTTCACGCACGCTCTGCAGGTGCGGGGAGGTGTAGGTGCCGGCGCTCAGGCCCGCGGCGGCGCACAGCGCCCCGACCATGCGCACCACGGAGCCCTTGCCGTTGGTACCGGTGACGTGCACGGTCGGGTAAGAACGCTGCGGGTCGCCGAGTAGCTCGGCCAGCCGCCGGATGCGCGCGAGGTCGGGCAGCATGCGGCCCGGACCGCGCGAGCGCAGGGCAGCGTCGGCACGATCGAAGGCGTCGAGATCGGTGCGGTCCACAGCAAGCTCGGGGGGACGGGTGCTCAGGGTGCCGGTGCGGTCAGAACGCTCGCGGCGGACCCGAGCGGGGGCCGGTGGGGCAGCGGGCAGCGGGCAGTGAGCAGTGAACCGTGAGGTTAGAGCACCGGCCCGACACTCGACGTCGAGGCCGGTCCCCCTACCCTCGACGACGGACGATGGGAAGGCCCGGCGTCGTGACCACAGCCCGCAGGCGGTCGGTCGGCAACCCGGTCGCGTGTAGCGTGTGCGCCGACGACTGGCCGGGCTCTGCCCGATTCTGCGGGCACTGTGGTGCCGCACTGCATGCGGGGGCTGGCCCGGCGCCTTCTCGACGCGCCGGCTCCGGCCCCCTTGCCGCTTGGCTGGTGATCACCGGGCTGGCACTGGCCGCGATCATGGTCGCCGGTCCGGGCGGGCGGTTGGTGCCGGCGTCGCAGCCTTCGCCGCCGGGCCCGGCGGCGTCCAGTCTCGACGTGGACGTCGAGGTGCCACGCTCGCGGGCCGAGGCGGGAATCAGCGGCCTCGAGGCCGTCACGGGGGCCGAACTGCGCGACGGCGCGCCACCCCTGCTGCGCTGCACCCCCGGCCCGTGTGTGTCCTGGCGGCAGCCCGGGGCCCATCTGCGGCCCGAGCGGGTCGCGGTCGCCGACGACCTGGTGGTGACCGCCGCCGACACCGCGATCACCGGGCTGGATGCCCGCTCGGGGCACACCCGGTGGATCACTCCGGTGCGCGAGGTGTTCGATGCGGTGGCCGACGACGATGCGCCCGCCGCGACCGACGCCAGCTCCCCGGCCCCGCCCGCCGCCGTCAACGGCCTGCGGCTGGATGCCACGGTCCACGTCGCGCTGGAGGTGGACGCCGACGCGGTCGTCGTCAGCGTGCCCGAGCAGGTCGTGCTGCTCGACCGCGACGACGGCAGCGTGCGGTGGACGACCCCCTCGCCGGGATGGTGGGTGTGGGACCTCCACCTGCTCGACGAGGTGGTGGTGCTGCTGACCCGCACCGGGCGGGGCGGCAGCCCCTACCCCCGGCTGGCGGTGCTCGACCGCACGACCGGCGCCCCGGTGTGGGACCAGGTCGTGGCGGCCGTGGTCGACCTCGGCGACGAAGCGCTGGTCACCCGCTCCAGTGGCGGCACGCTGATCGCCTTCGACCCCGAGACCGGGCACGTGCGCTGGCGCGATCCGTTGCGCACGGCACCTCCGCTCGTGACCCGCAACAGCCGCTGGCTGGTGCGCCACGA
>SLLJ01000361.1 GCA_007134165.1 Nitriliruptoraceae bacterium
GCAGGACTGACCCTCGACCAGGACGTGTTCGTGACCTTCTCGCCGGAGCGGGTCGACCCCGGCAACGTGCTGCACACCGGGGACATCCCCAAGGTCGTCGGCGGGGTCAGTCCGGTCTCCGGTGAGGTCGGCACGGCCGCCTACGGCCGGCTGGTGGACACCGTGCATCCGGTGTCCTCGGCGCGTGCGGCGGAGCTGACCAAGCTGCTCGAGAACACCTACCGGGCGGTCAACATCGCCATGGTCAACGAACTCGCGCAGGTCGCGGACGTGTTCGACATCGACGTCTGGGAGGTCATCGAGGCCGCCGCGACCAAGCCCTTCGGCTTCCAGCCCTTCTACCCCGGACCGGGCGTGGGTGGGCACTGCATCCCGCTCGACCCGCAGTTCCTGGCCTGGCGTGCCCGGGAGCTGCGGGTCGCGACCCGCTTCATCGACCTCGCCGAGGACGTCAACCGCCACATGCCCGACTACGTTGTTGGGCGCATCACCGGGCTGCTCAACCAGCGAGGACGCTCGGTGCACGGCACCCGCATCCTCGGGGTCGGCGCGGCCTACAAGCCCAACATCGCCGACGACCGCGAGTCGCCGTCGATCGATGTGCTGCGGCTGCTCGCCCGTCAGGGGGCCGAACTCGGCGTGCTCGATCCACACGTACCCGACGATCGCCTCGCCCGCCACGGCTTCGCCGCGGTGCCCGCCGACGCCGAGTTGTCGGGCTGGGAGCTGGCCGTGATCCTCACCGACCACGACGACATCGACTACGCGCGGCTGGCCGACGAGGTCGCCCTGGTCTTCGACACGCGTGGGGTCTACCGCCGCCGCGGCCTGGTGCGCGACGACGTCGTCGCGTTGTGAGCCGCACGCATGCGCGTGCTGGTGGTCACGGTCGTGCATGTGCCCCTCGATGCCCGGATCCACCACCGGCAGGTGCGTGCGCTGCGTCAGGCTGACGTCGAGGTGAGCCTGGCCGCCCCGTTCACGGCGACCGGGACCGACCCGGGCGCTGCGCTGGCCGGCGTGCACACCATCGACCTGCCGCGGGCCACCGGTCGGCAGCGGCTCGTGGCGCTGCGTGCCGCCCGGACGCTGATCACGCGGCTCGCCCCCGCCCATGACCTCGTGCTGCTGCACGACCCTGAGCTGGTGCTCGCGGTTGCCGGGCGGCTGCGGCGGTTGCCGCCCGTCGTGCTCGACGTGCACGAGGATCTCGTCGCCGCGCTGGTCGACGACCGCCCCTGGGTGCCCGGACCGCTGCGGCCGGGCGCGCGGTGGCTGGCCCGCCGGTTGGAGGCGTGGTCCGAGCGGCACCTGGCCGGTCTGCTGCTGGCCGAGACCGCCTACCGCTCGCGGTTCGCGGGCGCCCACCCGGTCGTGCCCAACCTGCCGTGGTTGCCGGCCGACCCACCGCCCTGCGGCCAGCAGCCCCGAGTGGTGTACGTCGGGAGGATCTCGGTAGGTCGGGGGGCCCACGAGCTGATCGCGCTCGGCGCCGCCTTGCGCGACACGCCGATTCCGGTGTCCGGCATGGGCGGTACGGCCGGCGCGGCAAACGGGGGCGGCACGGCCGGTGGGGCTGGTGGGGAGACCGGCGGCGAGACGCTGCACCTCGAGATCGTCGGCCGCCCCGACGCCGACGTGCGTGACGCGGTGGTTGCCGCGCACGACGCCGGCGCGCTCACCTGGCACGGCGAGCTGCCCAACGACCGGGCGATGCAGGTGGTCGCCGGATCGGTGGCCGGGCTGTCGCTGCTGCACGACCGGGCCAACTACCGCGCGTCGATGCCGACCAAGGTCGTCGAATACCTCGCGCAGGGCGTGCCGGTGGTCACCACCCCGCTGCCCGAGGCCGCCCGGATCGTCACCGCCGCCGGCGGCGGGCTTGTGGTGCCCTTCGCTGACGTGGAGGCGGCCTTGGCGGCGCTGCGGGATCTGGCCGGTGATCCCGAGCTGCGGGCACGCGCGGGTGCCGCCGGGCGTGAGCACGTGCGGGCGCACGCCAGCTGGGATGCCCAGGCGCCCCGTTTCGTCGCGCACCTGGCGTCGGTGGCGGGCATCGCTCCGGGGGGTCTGCGGTGAGCCCGCCCGGGGTCGGACCGCCGCCCGACCAGCCCCCGGAGCGTGCCCCGGGGCCAGAACCGCCGGTGCCGCTGCCACCGCTGGCGGACGATCCGGGGGTCAGCGTGGTCGTGCCGGCGCTGAACGCGCCCGATGGCGCACCGCGGGCGGTGCGCTCGGCGCTGGACCAGGACGGTGTCGACGAGGTGGTGGTCGCCGCCGGCGACGCCGCGACCCGTCAGGCAGTCCAGGCGCTCGACGACCCGCGGGTGCGGGTCGTGGACAACCCGTCGGGTCGCACCGCGGATGCGCTCAACGCGGCGATCGCCGCCACCACCGGCGAGGTGGTGGTCCGCCTCGATGCCTACGCGGTCCTGCCCGAGGGCTACGTGGACACGGCCCTCGCGGCGCTTCGGACCACCGGTGCGGCCAACGTCGGTGGCATGCAGGTGCCCACCGCCGAGCGGGGCACGGCCCGGGCCATTGCGGCCGCCATGGCCTCGCCGGCAGGAGCAGGCGGGGCGACCTACCGGGTCGGCGGGTCGGCGGGGCCGGTGGACACCGTCTACCTCGGCGTGTTCCGGCGCGCTGCCCTCGAACAGGTCGGTGGCTTCGACCCTCGCTTTGTGCGCAACCAGGACGGCGAACTCAACCTGCGCCTGCGCCGGGCGGGCCACACCGTGTGGTTCGTGCCCGAGTTGGCGGTCGCCTACACGCCACGGGCTTCGCTGGCGGCACTGGCCCGGCAGTACGGGCAGTACGGCCGGTGGCGGCGGCTCACGGCCCGAACCCACCCTGGGTCGCTGGCCCTCCGGCAGCTTGCCCCGCCACTGCTGGTGGTCGGCCTGGTGCTGCTGGCGGCCGTGGCGGCGCTGCTGGGCACCGGATGGCCGCTGGCCCTGGCCGTGGGTGGGTATGCCGCCGGGCTGCTGGTCGCGGCGGCTGGGGCGGTGCAGGTGCTGCGCGACGTCCCGGTCACCGCAGCGGCGCTGGCCACCATGCACCTGGCCTGGGGGACCGGCTTCCTGCTCGGCCCTCCGCGGGCGCTGCTGGCTGGTTCGTCGTCGCCCCCCGGAGATGACCAGCCGCCGCGTTCGGGTGGCTAGGCGACGGTTGCCGTCGCCACGCCGACCTCACGTCGACCCCACGCCGACCTCACGTCGACCCCACGCCGACCTCACGTCGACCCCACCCCGACCCCACCTGGACCCCACCGCGCCTGATCGCCGCGGCGCCCCGTCGCTCGGAGCGCCGCGGCACGGGACGGGTCAGCCCACCGCGCCGTCCAGGAACGCGCGGTACAGGAACGTGGCCATCTGGGCGCGGGTGACGGGGTCGGCGGGGCAGTAGCGGCCGGGGGCGCAACCACCGGTGATGCCCACCTGCGCGACCGCGGAGATCGCCGGGGCGTGCACGAAGCCGGTGGGCACATCCGCGAACGGGGTCGGCAGCGGGCCCGGCGGCAGGTCCGCCGCCCGCATCAGGAAGGTGGCCATCTGGGCGCGGGTGACGGGGTCGGCGGGGCAGTAGCGGCCCGGCGCGCAGCCGGTCGTGATGCCGGCCTGTTCGACCGCGCGGATGCCCGGGGCGTGGACGAAGCCGGCGGGGACGTCCATGAAGGGCGTGCCGCCGGGGTCGGGCAGGTTCAGGGTGCGCATCAGGAAGGTGGCCATCTGGGCGCGGGTGACGGGGTCGGCGGGGCAGTAGCGGCCCGGCGCGCACCCGGTGGTGATGCCGGCTGCGGCCACCGCCAGGATGCCGGGTTCGTGCACGAATCCGGCCGGCACGTCCACGAACGGGGCGCTGCTGGTGGGGGTCAGCGCGAGGTCGAGGTCGGTGACCTCGGGTGGCACACCGACCACCGGCGAGGTCAGCGGCTGGTAGCCCTCCGCCTCGACGCTCACGTACCAGCACCCTTCGGCGACGTCCCAGCCGTAGTAGCCGCTGTCGTCGGAGAGGAACGGGTTGACGTTGGGGGAGATGCGCTGGGAGGCGGCCGGCTCCGGCACCCCGAGGTGGGTGGGAGCGGGCTGCGACCAGGCCGCCCCGGCCGGTTTGGACAGGTGGGACTCGCAGGTGTCGGCACGGGTGTCCCCAGGTTGGGTGCGCGGCTGCCAGCCGGGCACCCGGTACAGGGTCACCTCGGCGTCGACCACCGGTGCGCCGGTGACCGCGTCGGTCAGGAACCCCGACGGGTCGTAGAGCACGATCGAGCCGATCACCGTGGAGGTGGTCGACCCGTCGGAGCAGTCCACCAGCAGGTTGACGTTGCGGGGGGTGAAGCTCGCCCCCTGGGCGATGGCGCTGCCGGGGATGGTGCCGTAGGCGATGCCGCCCACCACCTCGGCCGGGTAGATGATGTTGTTGAACGCGAATCGGGCCTGGGTGACCTCGCCGACCTCGCAGGAGACGGGCATGGCCAGGTTGAGGTCACCGGGGGTGCGCCCCGCGACCACCGACACCGTGAACAGGCCGGTCGACGGGTTGACCCACACCGAGGCGTTGGCAGGCCGCTCGGTGACGACGTTGTCGGGCTGCGGTACCACGACGTCGCCACCGGTGGCGGAGTCGAGGTAGGTCCAGAAGCCGTACCGGGTGTCGCGGGTGCCGCCCGCGGCCACGGTCAGACGCAGGGTCTGGCCCTGGAAGCCGCTGAGGTCGAGCTGAACCTGGCGCCAGCCGGAGGTCTTGAGCCGGGTGTCGCCCGTGTCGCCGAACGCGCCCTGCGAATAGGTGGCGATGGTGTCGCCGCCAGCGTCCTGCAGAGTCAGGTCGTAGCGGAACTCGTCGTAGCCGGTGTAGTCGAAGGTGAACACGTTGAAGGCGAAGCGCTCCACGGCGTTGACGACCCGGAAGTCCTGGCAGACCTCGTTGGGGCCGACGTCCTGGCGCTGGTTGTCGTTGTCGTAGGCCGCGCCGAGCCGCAGCATCCGGCTGCCCTCGAGCGGGGTGGCGGTGCGGGCCCAGGCGTCCTGGCCGGGTACGCCGATCTGTTCGCTGCCCACCACCCGGATCTCGTCGGTGACCTCCCCGATCGTCCAGCGTCCGTCGAGCGAGCCGGACTCGAAGCCGACCTGCAGACCCTGCTGGACCCCGGAGGGCAGTGGCTGCGCCGAGGCGCAGTCCCCCTCGGGGCCGAGGCCCTGCTCACCGTTGCCGGGTGGGGTCACGCTGGCGTCGACGACCGCGAAGCTGCCGCTCCACGAGCCCCAGTTCCGTGAGGTGATCCCGTTTCGTTCACTGCCCTGATAGCTGGCCTGTCCGGGCCGGATCTCGATGACCACGGTCCCCCCCGAGGCCGGGGTGATCAGTCCGACGTGCACCGCGGCCGTGCACACCGAGGAGTCGTCGGTGTAGGTGTCCGTGCCCCAGACCGACGTGGCCGTGCCACCGGCCGGGCAGGCGTAGGACACCCGCTGACCGTGCTGGCCGCGGTAGGTCGTGGCGGTGCTGCTCCAGTTCGTGTCGGGGTGGGAGATCACGTCACCGGTGGTGGTGCCGATGGTCTGGTCGATCCAGGTGCGGTAGGCGGCCACGCCGGTGTAGATGCCGTTGAGCTGGGAGGCCGGGGTGCAGTCATCGCCGGCGTTGACCACCCCGATCAGCGTCTGGGTGCCGCCCGACTCCAGCAGCAGCGGGCCGCCGCTGTCCCCGGCGCAGGCGTCACTGCCGGCAGGCCCGCCGCCGGCGCACACCAGCCAGTTGCGGTCGTACTGCCCGCCCCACTGTCCTTCGCAGTCGGAGTGGGGACGAACGTCCA
>SLLJ01000021.1 GCA_007134165.1 Nitriliruptoraceae bacterium
AGCGCACCCCCTAGCGCACCCCCTATTGGGCGCCCTACGGATGGTCCGAAGCTCCGGGCTGCCACCCGATGCGGCGCGGTTCGTCGCAGGCGTAGCGTGAAGGTGGGTGCTACGAGCGGACCCCGCTGGCGACCGCGGGCCGACCGTGACCCGTGCGAGCGCGAGCTGCGGACGACACCAGATGCCAGGAGGAGCACGATGGCACAACAGATGGCCATGACGCTGCACGAGTTGCTGCTGCGGCTGTTCACCAACGCGAGATTCCGCCAGGCCCATCCTGACCTGAAGCAGACCCTCATCGATCACGGCCACGGCGAGGTCACCCCCGGAGAACTCAAGCAGGCGATGACGCTGGTCGCCGACGAGCTGCCCCCGGTCCAGGCCAACCAACTCTCCTCCTACCTGAACGCAACCTCGGGCGCCTCGAGCAGTGGCACCTTCAACGTCAGCCAGGGCGGCAGCTCCGCGGCTGCGGCCTCCAGCACCGGGGGTCGCACGGCGACAGCCTCCAGCGGCGGGACCTCGGCGCCGTCGGCTGCTGGTACTTCGGCGTCCTCCGGTGGCGGCACAGCGACTCCTGGTGGGTCCGTCTCCGACCAGTTGGACGTCGTCGTGCAGGAGATCAGCTACGTCACGAACAACATCACCGAGACCAACGTCACGAGCATCGATAGCCGTGCCACGAACATCGACAGTTCGGTCAACCAGAGCATCACCGCCGGCGGAAATGTCACCCTCGATCAGGACATCTCCTCGCAGGTCGCCTCCGGTGACGGAGCCGTGGCCGGGAACATCGACGGCAGTGTCAACACCGGGGAGAACGCCGGAATCGTCGGCGACGCCCAGGGGGCGAGCGTGACCAACGTCGAGGGCGAGGGCAACGTGACCGGGGACATCGGTGACGCAGCGAACGTTGCGACCGGTGGGGTCGGCACCTTCGTGGGCGGCGACGTCAGCGGCTCGGCAGTGACCGGCGGGGACAACACCGGCACGATGGTCGGCGACGCCACCGGCGCTCGCGGCAGTGCCTTCGGTGACGGCAACACCGTGATCGGTGACGCTGCCAGTGGCAACGTCAACGTCGGTGGCTCCCAGATCAACGTCCAGGACAGCGAGGCGGTGAACTTCGGTGCCGGCGACGTCATCCAGGCCGAGGACTCCGCGATCAACACCGGTGGAGGCGCTCAGCAGGCCGCGGTCGGTGGTGGCGACGCCATCGACGCCGACGGCTCGACCGTGGCAGCTGGTGGGAGTGAGGCGAACATCGTCGACATCGGCGCGGGTGGGGAGTTCGGAAGCGGCGGCGACAGCGCAGGGATGACTCAGGTCAACGTCGGCAGCGGCGACGCGAGCAACCAGGGCATGATCGACCAGTCCGTCGACATCGACCAGTCGTTCACCGACCAGTCCGTCGACATCGACCAGTCGTTCACCGACCAGTCCGTCGACATCGACCAGTCCGTCGTCGAGACCAACCTCACCTTCGAGCAACCGGCCCCCGAACCCGAACCGACGCCAGAGCCCGAACCCGAGCCGATGTTCGACGACGGCGACCTCGGAATGGACATCGTGGAGGGCTGACGGCACCGACCAAACGATGCGAGCTGCGAGTTTCGACGGAGACGAAGGTCGCCGATGACCATCCCCCCGCCCCCCGCAGCGACCCAGCCCGGGCACCTCGACCAGGAGACCCATGAGGTGCTCGGGCTCGCCGAGCGCGCAACGAGCGCCTACCAGCGGCCCGATCTGCTCCGCCGCATCCAACAGCTGCGCGAACGGGTCAGCGACCCTCAGGTCCGTGTGCTCGTGGTCGGGGAGTTCAAGCACGGCAAGAGTTCGCTCGTCAACGGTCTGATTGCCGCCGAGGTCTGCCCGGTCGACGACGACGTGGCGACCTCGGTGGCGACCGTCGTCGGCCATGCCGACGAGGCGTACGCGGTGGCGGTCAGCGCCCCGAACCCCCCCGGGGGCCAGCCCAACCGGGAGCAGGTCGACATCGAGGACATCGCGCAGTACGTCTCCGAGCTCGGCAACCCGGACAACGAGCAGGAGTTGTGGGCGTTCGAGGTCGGCATTCCTCGCGAGTTGCTCCGGAGCGGGCTGGTCCTCATCGACACTCCCGGCGTCGGGGGTCTGGGCTCGGCTCACAGTGCGACGACCATCGGGGCACTGCCCACGGCCGATGCGGTGATCCTCGTCAGCGACGCCGCCCAGGAGTACACCGAACCCGAGCTCGCCTTCGTCGAGATGGCGCGAGACCTCGTGCCGACCGTGCTCTTCGTCCTGACGAAGACCGACATCTACCCGTTCTGGCGACGGATCCTCGCGCTCAACCAGCAGCATCTGGCCGCTCGCGGCTTCGACCCCTCGATCGTGGCGACCTCGGCGTCGCTCAGGCGACTCGCGATCGCCGAAAACGACCGCCAACTCAACGACGAGTCGGGGTACCCGCAACTGATCCGGTTGCTGCGCGAGGGCATTGTCGCCGAGGCGGCACACATCAGCCGGATCAACGTCTCCCACAACGTCGTGTCGGTGTGCCGGCAGCTCGCGCAGCGCTTCGTCGCCGAACGACGGGCACTGGCTGATCCTGAGCGACAAGAGGAGTTGGTCGCCGAACTCGAGGTGATCCGCGAGCAGGCGGGTCACCTGCGCAGCCGGGCGGCCCGTTGGCAGCAGACGCTCAGTGACGGCTTCGCAGATCTGACCGCCGATGCCGAACACGACCTTCGCTCACGCACTCGTCTGCTGCTCAAGCAGACCGAGGAGGGCATGAGCCAAACCGATCCTGGTGAGGTCTGGGAACAGATCGAGCAGTGGCTCTACCGGGCGGCCGCGACGCAGATCGCGGCCCACTACGCCGCGATCACCAACCGGGCACGGGCGCTTGCTCAACAGGTCGCTGAGCACTTCGCCGACGAACAGGGTGTGCCGCCCGATGCGGTCGCGGTCCGAGCCCCGATCGATCTGCTGCGGCAGATCGACCCCACGGTCTCGATCGCTGGCGACGACGCCGGACCTGGGGCCAAAGCGCTGACGGCGATGCGGGGCTCCTACGGCGGCATGATCATGGTCGGCATGCTCGGCGGGGTCGTGGGACTGGGGATGATGAACCCGATATCCCTGGGATTCGGCGCGATGCTCGGGCGAAAGGCGGTGCAGGACCAACATGACCGCGAGGTGGCCAAGCGGCGACACGAAGCGCTGCAAGCCTGCCGCAGCTACCTCGACGAGGTCAGCTTCCTCGTCACCAAGGACGCGCGTGACACCCTGCGAGGGCTGCACCGAGGCCTCCGCGACACGTTCGGCCGTCGTGCCCAGGAGATCGAGCGCTCGACCGCGGCGGCGATCGCGGGTGCGCAGCAGGCGCTGCGCACCGAAGAGGCCAACCGCGCCGCACGGCTGCGTGACGTCGAGGCGGAGATCGCCCGGCTCCAACGGCTCGCAGACCGGGCTGCGGCCCTGGCGACGGCTGACGTCGCATCCGCGGAACACCCGACATGACGATCCACGGACCGGCTGACGCTGGCATCGAGGTCAGAGCCCAGGTCGCCTCACTCCTCGACGACGCGGTCGCACGCTACCGGGAGACCTCTACCGCGGAGGACCTCACCCTGCTGCGGCACCGTCTGGACGAGCCGTTGCGCGTCGCGATCGCCGGGAAGGTCAAGGCGGGGAAGTCCACCCTGCTCAACGCACTGGTCGGCGATCGTCTGGCCCCGACCGATGCCGGCGAGTGCACCCGCATCGTGACCTGGTACCGGAACGGACTGACCTACCGGGTCGTGCTCGAACCGCGCTCGGGTCCGACCGTCCAGGTGCCGTTTCGGCGGGAGAGTGGTGCCCTGCAGTTCGACATCGGCGGTCACGATCCGGATGACATCCGTCGGCTCGTCGTCGAATGGCCCTGCACCACCCTGCGCTCGATGTCACTCATCGACACGCCCGGAATCGTTTCGCTGGCCACCGACGTGTCGCAGCGCGCCATCGCGTTCCTCGCTCCGCAGGACCGTCCGGCCGAGGCCGACGCGGTGTGCTACCTCATGCGTCACCTGCACGCCGCCGACGTGCACCTGCTCGAGTCCTTCCACGACAACGACGAGAGCAACGCCACCCCGATGAACGCGATCGCGGTGCTCTCACGCGCCGACGAGATCGGGGTCGGCCGCATCGATGCGATGCAGACCGCGCAGCGCATCGCGCGGCGGTACCGGCAGCACCCCCAGGTACGGCGGCTCTGCCAGACGGTCCTGCCGATCGCGGGGTTGTTGGCACAGGCGGGGGCGACCCTGCGCCAAGACGAGCACGACGCCATCGCAGCGCTGGCCGGAAGTGATCGGCAGGTGACCAACCGCCTGTTGCGGTCCACCGACCGCTTCGTCGCCGAGAGCGACACCCTCACCGTGCCGTCGCAGGTGCGCTCGGCGCTCCTCGATCGCTTGGGGCTGTTCGGGGTCCGTCTGGGCGTGTCCCTGGTCCGGGTGGGCACGGTGCGTTCCTCGAACGAACTCGCCGCAGCCTTCCTCGAGCACAGCGGCATCGACGCGCTCCGTGAAGCGCTGACCTCGCAGTTCCGCGACCGAGCGGACCTGCTCAAGGCCCGATCGGCCTTGACCGCTCTCGAGCACGTGCTGCGAGCACACCCGTTGCCGCAGACCGAAGACCTGGCCATGCAGATCGAGCGCATCACGTCACGTACCCATGCCTTCATCGAGAGCCGGCTGCTCAACGCGCTGCGGGCCGGCAACCTTCCGCTGCCCGACGCCTGGCTCCCCGAGGCCGAGCGGCTGCTCGGCGGCTTCGGGCACCCACCAAGCGTTCGGCTGGGACTCGAGGCGAATGCCGGGACCACCGAACTGCACGTCGCCGCCGCCGACTCCGCCAACCGCTGGCGCCAGCGATCCGAGCACCCGATGAACAGCCCTGAGAGGGCGAATGCTGCCCGCTACGTCGTGCGCAGCTGCGAGGGTGTCATCGCCGCGCTCGGCGACTGATCGGTGGGTCGAACGCCGTCACGCCTCGCCTGGCTCCTCGGTGCTGCCCAGCAGTTCCCGGAGCACGATGAGCAGTTCTTTGCGGGTGTGCACGCCGAGCTTGCGCCGGATGTGAGCGACGTGATGCTCGACGGTCTTGGGCGAGATGTACAGCTGTTCGCCGACCTGACGGTAGGTCAACCCCGCCAGCAGCTGTGCGGCCACCTGCTGTTCACGGCCAGACAGCTCCGCGACCGGACGCGCGAGGTTCGACGCCGAGGGTGCTGGCAGGCTTCGGGCCAGGCGCAGCAGGGAGCGCATGACCTCGGCGTCACGGGTCCGGATCGCGGCGGTCCCGGCAAGACGCGACGCCTCCCACCGGTAGCCCGCATCGGCCAGTTGTTCGACCACGCTGCTGACCGGCCCGAGTTCGATACGACCAGCGAGAGCGGCGACCCACAACGGCGCCGCAGCGATGAGAGCGGATGCCCGAGGGCCTGGGACGGCCAGGTTGCTGACACGTTCGGCCTGCTCGTGTGCGCGCGCACGGTCGTCGGCCGCGACCGCCGCATGCAGTTGGTCCCAGCCGACCGCGAGTTCCCAGAGCGGTGGGTGGCCCGACGTTGCGAGCAGCTCGTCGATGCGCATGCTGATGCCCGCCACCGTGCCATGGTCGCCCAGGCGGGCCCCACCGACCAGCAACTCGCCGACCAGCGCGCTCTGGAAGAGATCTGGTGGCTGACGAAGCAGGTGGGTACGGGCGGTGCGCCAGGCCTCCATCAGGGTGTCGAGGTCGCCGGTTCGTCGCGCCAACCCGGCGACCACGAGGTCGGCAAGCAGGTGATCCCGGGGCTCGGCCGCCGCCCAGTCGTCGGCTTCGCGCGCCTGACGGACGGCTTGCTGGGCGCCCACCCAATCGCCGCGCCGCAACGCCACCCACGCCCACATGAGTCGCTGACGCCGCGCTGCCCAGGGGCCGGGTTCGAGATGCCCGGGGTCGACGACCTCAGCGGCGAGGTCGAACTCGCCCAGCAGTCCGGCGACCAGCGCCGCCAGCACACGGGTCGGTTCGGGTAGCGGCACGCTGGGTCGGACGATCTGTTGGAGCCGCACCGCTTCGAGCAGCCCCAGGATCGCCGGCAGCGCATCGTCGTCGAGGCTTGCGCGCAGCCCGGTGACCACGGCCTGCACCCGAGCCGCACCGAGGCTTTCCCGTTGGGTGTCGACCAGCGTGACCAGCGTGTCGAGCAGCTCGACGTCACCGGCTGCCAAGGCACCGGTGGCAGCCAGATCCGCGTGCGCGGGGTCGTCTGCCACCATGCGTGCGGCTCGGTCCCAGCCACCCCGGGCCGCCAGCACCGACGCGGCCGCCCGGCGGGCATCAGCGTGGAGATCCTCGCCGCCTGCGACACCGAGTTCGTCCACCACCGACAGCACGTCCTCGAAGCGCCCCCGATGGAACGCCAGCAGGACCCGTCCGGCGGCGAGGTCCTCGGAGCAGGCACCTGCCCCCGGTGCCGCCATGAGCAGGTTGGCCGCGCGGTCGGGCTGCTCACGGGCCAGTCGCTGCGCAACCGTGATGACGGCCCGCCCGAGCTGCTCGCTGCCGATGGCCGTCGTGAGCAACTGTTCGACGATGTGTGCGGAACGAGCGGTGTCGGTGGCCGCCTGCACGGCGCGCAGCGCGATCTCGGCGAACTCCTGCTCGCCACCGACCCGGCGCGCAGAGGCGACGACCACGGGAATCAGCCCCGGCGGGTCGTCGCGGGCGAGTCCGGCCGCAGCGAGCGCGAGCTCCGCAGCGCCCAGCGCGGTCGGCTCGAGATCGGCCGCCGAGGCGATCACGAGCGGATCCTCATCGGCGAGCAACGCTCGCACGGACAGCAGTCGGCGCTGGGCCGGACTCAACGCTCGCCGCTCAGCACGTACCGCCTCGTCGACCACCGGGCTCATGGAACAATCGGGGTCGGGTCCGAGCAAGCCGACGGCGCGCAGCCAGCGCGGCGATCCCCCCGTGAGCGCGAACAGCCGGTCCACGACCGAAACGGAAGGCGCGTGGCCCCACAGGTCGGTCAACAGCGCGGCCGCCTCCTGACGATCGAGGGCGCCGAGCAGCACCGGGCCGTGGTCGACACGATCGAGCAGTTCGCCCAACGCACCAGGCACGGGTCGGTGGGCGAGCACCAGCAGCGGGCGGCTGGCCAGCACCTCCTCCAGAGCGCAATGCTCGAGCAGGTGGGCATCGTCGACGAGCAGCAGACGCCCGCCGGGTTCGGGTGGGGGCTGACCCAGACCGGCGTTCCATCGCTGGGCCGGTGCAACGCCAGGGTGTCTGGCCAGCGCATCGAGCAGCCAGGACTTGCCGCTGCCGCCGGGCCCGATCACCCGCCGGCAGGAACCGGTGCACACCGAATCCACGAGGTCGTCGACGACCTGGTTTCTCGCGTAGCTCCACGGCGGGGCATCGGTCATGACGGCACCACTGACGGTCCGGTGCACCTGTCCGGAACCTTCATCTCCGTCCAACCGTTGCCGCTGCGAACCTCGGCCCAGCGCGACGATGTAGTGTGGACATTAGCGCACCGGAATCCACGTGGTATCCGTGCGGCGGTGGCACCGACCAGCACCGGCCAAGTAGTGCGGCGCAGTTGTATGACCTACCAACTCGGCATCGACCTGGGGACCACCTTCACGGCGGCGGCGGTGGCCCGCAACGGGCATGTGGAGATGGTCGGGCTCGGCAGTCGGGCGAGTTCGGTGCCCTCGGTGCTCTACCTGCCCGCCGATGGCGGTCTGGTGGTCGGCGAGGCCGCGGTGCGCCGTGCGGGCAGTGATCCGGGCCGGGTGGCGCGTGAGTTCAAGCGGCGGATGGGTGATCCGACTCCGCTGCTGCTGGGCGGTACCCCCTACTCCCCGGAGGCGCTCACCGCCCAGCTGCTCGCGTGGGTGGTCGCCAAGGTCCGTGAACTCGAGGGCGGTCCTGCGCAGCGGATCGCCGTCACCCATCCGGCCAACTGGGGCCGCTACAAGCAGGAGTTGTTGGCCGATGCCGTGCGTCTGGCAGGCCTCGGCCGGGCGCAGTTGCTGACCGAGCCGAAGGCGGCGGCGATCTGCTACGCAACCAACGAACGGGTGGAGATCGGGTCCTTGCTGGCGGTCTACGACCTGGGTGGGGGAACCTTCGATGCGGCGGTCTTGCGCAAGACCGGTCAGGGCTTCGAGTTGTTGGGTGAGCCCGAGGGCATCGAGCATCTGGGTGGTCTCGACCTCGACGAGGCGGTGTTCGCCCACGTGCGGGGGGTCTTGGGTGGGGCGCTGGACGCCCTCGATCTGGACGACCCGGCGACCTTGCGCGCCGTCAACCGGCTGCGCAGCGAATGCGTGGCGGCCAAGGAGGCCTTGTCGGTCGACACCGAGACGTGCATCCCGGTGGTGCTGCCAGGGCTCGAGGACGACGTGCGGCTGACGCGTGGGGAGTTCGAGCAGTTGGTGCGTCCGGCGCTGGGTGCCACCATCGCCGCGTTGCATCGGGCGCTGTCCTCGGCGGAGGTGGCCGCGTCGGAGATCTCAGCGGTGCTGCTGGTGGGGGGCTCGTCGCGGGTGCCGCTGGTGGCCGAGCTGGTGTCCGACGCGTTGCGTCGACCGGTGGCGATCGACGCCCACCCCAAACATGTGGTCGCCGCGGGTGCGGCCCATGCCGCTGCCATCGCCTCGGCGGCAGGGCAGCGGGCGGCCCCGAGCAGCAGGAGCGGATCGGCGAGCACCGGAGCGCCCCCTCGTGGCGCGGCACCGGAGTATCGCCGTGCCCCGCCGCCGACTCCGGTGGCGGGACCCTTAGGTGCGGCGTCTGCGCCCGGCCCGTCCGTACCGGCCGCCACCCCGGGCGGCGCCATCGGCCCCCGGATGCGACCGGTGCCGGTGCCCTCGTCGGCGCCAGCACCCGTGGAAGCCTTCCCCCGAGGCGAGCCGCCGGAACCATCGACCAGAGGCCGCACGCTACTGGTCGCTGCCGGGGTCGTGCTCGGTGTCGTGGCGCTGGTCGCGGGTGTCGTGCTGTGGGGGCCGTTCGGCCAGGACGCGGCCCCCCCGAGCGCCACGGTGAACCCGTCTGCCATCTCCGCGACGACCCTGAGTGCCGGAGGTGAGCATTCCTGCGGCGTGGGGACCGACGGCGTCGCGGTGTGCTGGGGCAATGACCGCCTCGGACAATCCTCCCCTCCGGCCGGGCTCGCGCCCACCATCGTCACCGCCGGCTACTGGCATACCTGCGCACTTGACCGCGATGGAACCGCTGCCTGCTGGGGTTGGGACGCGCACGGGCAGTCGACCCCGCCTTCCGACGTGAGGTTCACGACGATCAGCGCCGGCGGCGGCCACACCTGTGCCCTGCGCCAAGACGGCAGCCCGGTGTGCTGGGGACTCGACGACCACGGTCAGGCCTCCCCACCTCCTGGTCTGGTGCTCTCCGCCGTCGCTGCCGGCGGAGAGCACGCCTGTGGTCTGCGCCAGGACGCCACGGTCGCCTGCTGGGGCAATGACCTCGTTGGGCAGGCCTCGCCGCCGCCGGGGGTCGCCATGCTGTCCCTCAGTGCCGGTGACGGCCACACCTGTGGAGTGCAGACCGACGGCCTCCCGCGCTGCTGGGGAGACCAGGCCCTGGGGATGAGCAGCCCCGACCGAGAGCACCCCGTGCTCGCGATCAGCGCCGGGATGCAGCTGACCTGCGCGCTGGATGTCGACGGTGCCGCCAACTGCTGGGGCAACGCGCGGGTGAGTGGAGCCGGTCCCGGAGCCCAGCTGCGCACCATCAGCGTCGGTGGTCGGGACAACCGTGTCCACGTCTGCGCGCTGGCTGCCGAAGGCACGCCGATCTGCTGGGGAGCTGACGACGAGAACCAGTCCTCCCCGCCGGCCGGACTTGTGCTCAGAGTGCCTGGACCCGACGTTGTGCGTCGGCCCGACCCGGACCAACAACCCCCTCCAGCCATCGACGCCCATCGTCCGGCGACCGACCAGCGCCAGGTGACCGACCAGCAGCAGGTGGCCGACGTCCACCGGCAGGCCATCGCCGACAGACGTGCTCGACCGGCCCCCTCCGACGCCTGGTTCGGGCCGTCATCCGACGCCTGACTGCGCTCGCCGTGCTGCCCGGCAACGGCGCATCGCCGGGCAGCAGCTCCAGCCATCGGCCGTCCGGATTCCGCAGGTTCGGGGGCGCAACTCGATCACCACGAGGTCAGGCGGCGTCGAGTCGCCCTTGAGCGCCTCCTCTCCACGGCCGATGGTGTCGATGAACCACGTGTCCGAGGCCAGGCCAGTGGATGGCACACCGATCGTGCGGCCGCCTGCCCCTGCGCGGACGGGACCACCAACGCCCGGAACTGCCCCAAGAACCCTGCGGTCATGCCGAGTGACCGAACAGCCCCGAAAGGAACCGAAGGTGGCGAACGTGCTGGCTTGGGTCGCTGCGCAGAACCTGCCACACCACCTCGAGGATGCCGTTGTTCGCGGGTTGCACGCGGATGCGGCCGGCATCGGCCTGGCCGCATCCGGCCTCTGGCCACAGGAACGCCCGCGCTCGGTCCGGGAGCGGTCTGAGGCGTCGGTCGCCATCCTGGCCGCGCTGAGGACCCCGCAGGGGTGGGAGGTCGACGAGGAGGACGACGCGAAATCCTCGCCGATCGACGTGTCATCGGACCGGGGCTCTCGGGCGTACCTGCGCGGCGACGACCTGGGTGCCGCGGCCGCCTGGATCGCTGCCGCCGGCGTCAGCGTCGGCTCGCAAGCGCAGATGCATGGCTACCTCGGTCGCGCCGGCATCGCGCTGCTGCGCCGAGGGGACACCGCGGCCTGCATCCCGCTGCTGGTCGGAGCTCTGGATCACTGGAGCGCGCTGCTCAACCGCGACCTGCGCGCCGCCTTGGTCGACGCACTGCTCGCCGAGGGCGAACTCGAGGCAGCCCGGGTCTGCATTCCCCCTCCGGACCAGCGACTGGCCGACGGATCCGACATCCCTTCACTGCGCAACCTGCACCGCCGGTCCAGTCCCGATCAGTACCCCCAGGACGCCGCCGTCGGCCGATGCCTGCTGGCTCAGGAGCTCAGAGGGCAGGGTGCGACCGTCGTTGGTATCCATCCCCGGGTGGTCTTCCGCTCCTCGACCGGTGATCGTCATCAGGTCGAGCCACTGCAGTACGCATCAGAAGGGGACACGCTGACAAGCGTCACCCCCTGGGCTGGCTGGTTCGTTCGTCACCTGCGCACCTCGCTGCGTACCGATGTCGACACCCGCAGCGTGGTGGACTGGGCCGACCTCGCCCACGCGGTGCTGTCCGCGCTCCCGAAGCTCGATGCCGACCTGATGATGTGGTTGCGGACCGAGCAGCTGGCGCGCAGCGTGGCGGACATCCTGCTCCACGCCCGCGACGTCGAACTCGAGTCCAGGCGGGGGCATCTGCTCTGCCTCACCGACCTGCGGACTGCCACCGCGGTCGAGGTTCGGGTTCGTGCCGGGTCCGCAGGGGTCGACCTCCATCTTCGAAGCAGCGAACCCGGACTGCTCAACGAGTCCATCGTCCGCGTCCCCCACGCGCCAGAGGTGCTCGCAGCACGGATCTGTTCGCGCCTGGCAGCGCTGCAGGTGCCTGCAGAAGAGGAGATCTTCAGCGACGGCGGGGAACCATCTGGGGATGACCGTGGCGAGGAAGACGACGAACTCAGCGCCTTCGCGGAGATCCTCGTGGAGCATGGGGTCGCTGCCTGGATGCATCGCGGAGGCATCGAGGTGGACGTCGGATGCAACGATCGGTACGTCCGCATCGAGGATGTCCGCCCTGCTGGCGGGCACGGAAGCACCGAACTGAGCCTTGCTGTCGTCGTCGTCACGCCGGAAGCGACCGAACTCAGCAGCCACGACTTCGAACTCGAGCCAGACCGACTGCCGATGAGCTGGTACCGCTTGTTGGACTCGGTCCTGGATCGCTGAATCCAGGCCGCCCACAGCGGTTGCCGGCGGTGTCGACGGCTCGCGCCTGGTCGTTCCGAAGACGATGCGGGGACCCCCTTGACGGACCGGACCGACAGCCGATGTGGTGGTGAGCAGGACCGGTCGGACAGCCCAGCGGTCTTCGGCTTGCGTTGTTCGGTCGGGCGCGCAGAAGGAGACAGCCACGTGGGTGGTACCAGGGTTGTGTCGGTGCGGACGGACCGGACCGCAAGGACCGCGAGGCCACGTGGGGTCGTCGGCTTGGCCGTGTTCCTGATGGTGCTCGGCATCGTGATCCCGGCGGGACCCGCACCGGCGGACGTCCCCGCCTGCGGGCCGGCGGTCGACGGAGCCCATCAAGTGGGCACGGCGGCGCAGTTGACGGCGGTCGGAAGCGGCGGCGGGGAGGGACCCTGCGGGCTCGGCGCCGACTACGTCCAGACGGCGAACATCGCACTGATGTCGCCGCACAATCCGATCGGCACCGTCAACGACCCGTTCACCGGGTCGTACGACGGCGGTGGCTTCACGATCAGCGGACTGAACGTCTCATCGATGTCTGGCGCAGTCGGCTTCTTCGAGGCCTTGGACGGAGCGCGCATCAGCGACCTGACCGTCGAGGGTGCCGCCTCGACGACCAACCAGTCGGGCCGGGGCGGGGGACTGAGCGCCTGGGTCCAGGGGGCGGGCTCCACCAGCATCATCAACGTGCACAGCGACGTCCAGGTTTCGGCCCGCTTCGCCGGCGGACTCGTGGGGGTGGTCTCAGGCAGCGGCAGCCTGGCGGTGGAGGCCTCCTCGGCAACGGGCAGCGTGACGGCCGATCAGCAGACCAACCGGAGCGTCACGGCCGGCGGACTCGTCGCTGCACTCGAGGGCAGCGGCACCCTCGACCTCGTCGAGTCGTTGGCCACAGGTGATGTCATCGCGCAGGGTTCTGGTGCCGAAGCGGGTGGCCTGATCGGGAGCGTCTCCTCCGGCCGGACCGCGGTGATCCGATCCTCAGCCGCGTCCGGGGACGTGACGGCCAGCAGCGGTGGCTTCTCCTACGCGGGTGGTCTGATCGGACGAGCTGAGGGCTCGCTCGTCAGCACCGATCAGGCGAAGGCGCTGGGCGACGTCGAAGTCAGTGGAGACAACGACGTCCACGCCGGAGGTCTGATCGGCATCACCCGCGGGACGGTCGATCGTTCGTCCGCTCACGGCGATGTGCTGGCGTCGTCGACCTGGAGCGACGGAACGACCACGGTTGGCGGTCTGATCGGTCGGCTCGGGTGGGACACCTCGACGGATGCGTCGCTGCGGCGTTCCTCGGCGACAGGGACCGCCGTGGGGTCGGGCGTCGGTGAGATCCACGCGGGCGGCGCGATCGGGGAGACCAGAGGTTCGACGACCCGTGTTGCCGATGTCTCCGCCACTGGTGAGGTCCAGATCGTTGGTGGCCCCGGAGCCTTCCACCTCGGAGGTCTGGTCGGACACCACCGCGAGGGCGCCATCGAGGACTCGTACGCCGATGTGGCCGTGAGTCGGGCGGTGGTCGGGGGCTCGTTGGTCGACGAAGGTGGATTGTTCGGTTCGGTGCAGACCGGCACCGCAACCGTTCAGGCGAGCTTCTGGAACGAGGAGCGCGCCGCCGTCGCGACCGGTGTCGGGGGCGGAATCCCCGATCCGAGCGGGGTCATCGCGGTGAACGGCACGCAGTTGCGGTTGCCTTCGACGTTCGTGTCCGAGCGTTGGAAGATCGCTGACGGTTGGGTGGCGCCGAACGGTGAGGTGTGGGGGATCTGTGATGGGGTGAACGATGGCCGTCCGTTCTTACGGTGGGAGTATGCCGAGGATCCGTGTCCGTCGGTCGCTGGTGGGCCGCAGCCCGACCCGGAGCCGCAGCCCGACCCGGAGCCGCAGCCCGACCCGGAGCCGCAGCCCGACCCGGTACCTGGGCCGGGCGAGGTGCCGGGGCCTCAGCCGTCACCGGGAGGTGACCGTCTGCCGGCACCCGGTGCGGGTCGGTTCGAGGCGACGATGGGGGGCGAACCTGCAGAGGTGCAGGTGCAGGGTGAACAGGGTGCGCTCGTCGTCGCTGGTGCGGGATGGCAGGTGCTGCTGTCGAGCCAGGGTCGTGTTCTGGTCGGCGACGAGATCGGACGCCTGCGTCTGTGGTCCGGCCGTGGGTTGGGCTACGGCGTCTCGGGGCTCGAAGCGGGCTCGATCGGGGCGCTGTGGCTGCTGAGTCGAACACCGCAGCTGCTGGCCCAGTTCACGGTTGACGACCAGGGGGAGTTCACCGGGGTGCTGGACGCGCTGCCCAATGACTTGTCGCCGTGCGTCCACGATCTGCAGGTAGTCGGCTTCGACCCGCAGGGTCGGCTGATTGCCGTGACGGTCGGAGTCGAGGTGCTGGCCGAGCCGTTCCCGTTCGGTGACGTCGGCGTCGACGCGGTGCATGCGGCTGCGATCGGTTGCCTGGCCGACGCTGGAGTGGTGCTCGGTGTCGGTGACGGCCAGTACGGGCCGGTTGGGCAGGTGACGCGTGGTCAGTTGGCATCGATGATGGCGCGGCTGCTTGACGCCGAGACCTCGGGGACACTGAGGTTCGTCGATGCCCAGCACAGTGTGCACGCGGGTGCGATCGCGGCCGTGGCCGAGGCGGGCATCGTGTTGGGCTATGGCGACGGGCGGTTCGGGACGTCGGATCCGGTGCGTCGGGGTCAGCTCGCGTCGATGCTTGCCCGGGCGGCAGGTCTCGAGCCGGTGCCTCAGGGTCCGTTCGGGGACACGGCGGGCAGCGTGCACGAGGGAGCGATCAACGCGGTGTATGCGGCAGGGATCGCTCGAGGGGTCACTCGGCAGGCGTTCGATCCGGACGGGTTGGTCCGCCGTGATCAGATGGCGTCGTTCGTGACCGGACTCGGCCGGGCGCTGGATTCCTCCGATGCGTGAAACAGCCCACGCCAATGGTGGTGTTCATCCATTGACACCACCGGTCGCAGCCATGCTCGACCGCCGTCAATGGCGCCCGTGCCACCGTGGCGAGAACTCGACCAGTGCCAGGTACCCGCAGCTTCACATCGATCGAGCCGAGCGCGGATTTGGGCGGGCCGTGGGGCGAGACAGCGGGTCCGCCGCCGCGCGAGGTGGCACCGATCCAGCCTCCGACCATCGGTCCGGGCCCGGGGAGGCAGCGCCCGGTGACGGCGCGGCATCGGACACCTGCTCGACGGGGTCGACGTGGTCGGCGCTGCCACGTCCGCCGGCTATCTTCCGAGCCGCGGCGTCGAACGATCGGGTGGCGCGGGGTCTCCGAGCTCCCGACCAGCCAGCGAGGCGGGTTCTCGGTTCTGCTTCAGGACGATCGACGCCGCGACGAGCGCTGGAATGACGATTCTGAGGGGTGGACCGGTGGAGACGATTCGGCGGACGCATCTTCAGCAGTTGGAGGCGGAGGCGATCGCCATCCTGCGCGAAGTGGTGGCGCAGTGTGAGCGCCCGGTGATGCTCTACTCGATCGGCAAGGACTCGTCGGTGATGCTGCACCTGGCGAGGAAGGCGTTCTTCCCGGGCAAGTTGCCCTTCCCACTGCTGCACATCGACACGACGTGGAAGTTCAAGGAGATGATCGAGTTCCGGGATCGAACGGCCGCGGAACTGGGCCTGGACATGCTGGTGCACACCAACCCGGATGGGCTCGAACAGGGGATCAACCCGTTCGATCATGGGTCGCGGAACTACACGGACATCATGAAGACGCAGGCGCTGAAGCAGGCGTTGTCGGCCGGCCGGTTCGATGCAGCGTTCGGTGGCGCTCGACGGGATGAGGAGCGTTCGAGGGCGAAGGAGCGGGTGTTCTCGTTCCGTGATCGACATCACCGGTGGGATCCGAAGAACCAGCGCCCTGAGCTGTGGTCTCTGTACAACGGTCGGGTGCATGCCGGGGAATCGGTGCGGGTGTTCCCGTTGTCGAACTGGACCGAACTCGACGTGTGGCAGTACGTGTGGCTCGAGGACATCCCGATCGTGCCGTTGTACTACGCGGCACCGCGTCCGGTGGTGGAACGCGATGGGGTGCTGATCATGGTCGATGACGATCGCTTCCGGTACGAGCCGGGGGAGGAGCCCGTGCAGCAGTGGATCCGCTTCCGCACGCTCGGCTGCTATCCGTTGTCGGGGGCGGTCGCCTCACAGGCGACGACGTTGCCACAGATCATCCAGGAGATGCTGCTGGCGACCCGGTCGGAGCGGGAGGGGCGGGTCATCGACTTCGACCAGTCCGGTTCGATGGAGGAGAAGAAGCGCGAGGGGTACTTCTGATGGCGCACGCTTCGGAACTGATCGCGACCGACATCGAGGCCTACCTCGCCGAGCACGAGCACAAGGATCTGTTGCGCCTGTTGACCTGCGGCAGCGTGGACGACGGGAAGTCCACGTTGATCGGCCGGCTGCTCCACGACGCAGGGTTGATCTACGAGGACCATCTGCGCGCGCTGGAGGCCGACTCGGTCCTGTCGGGTACGACGGGGGACCAGCCGGATCTTGCGCTGCTGATGGACGGGCTCAAGGCCGAGCGCGAGCAGGGCATCACGATCGACGTGGCCTACCGGTACTTCAGCACCAGGCGGCGCAAGTTCATCGTGGCGGACACGCCGGGACACGTGCAGTACACCCGCAACATGGTCACCGGTGCCTCCACGGCGCAGTTGGCGATCATCCTGCTCGACGCCCGCCAAGGGGTGCTGGATCAGACCCGGCGGCACGCCACGATCGCCGCGCTGCTCGGGATCCGTCACGTGGTGGCGGTGGTCAACAAGATGGATCTGATGGGCTGGTCGCAGGACCGGTTCGTCGAGGTCGTCGACGAGTTCGCCGAGGTCGCGGACCGGCTCGGGATCGTGGACGCCTACGTGCTGCCGATCTCCGCGCTCACGGGCGACAACGTCGTCGAGCGCTCGCAGCGGATGCCGTGGTTCGACGGGCCGCCCCTGCTGGAGCATCTGGAGACGGTCGACGTGACCGCGGACGTCGATCTGCAGCGGGTCCGGTTCCCCGTCCAGCTCGCCGTGCGCCCCGACCACGGCTTCCGGGGATTCGCGGGCACGCTCGCCTCGGGGGTGCTCCGGCCAGGGGCCGAGATCGTCGCGGTCCCCTCGGGCATGCGGTCCCGGATCGATCGACTGGTGACCTTCGACGGCGACGTCGAGGTGGCGGTTCCCGGCGACGCGGTGACGGTCGTGCTCGCCGATGAGATCGACCTGTCCCGTGGTGATCTGATGGTCGACCCGGCTCACCTGCCCGAACGCGCCCACGACCTGGACGTGACGCTGGTGTGGATGGCGGAGCCGCCCGCGTACCCGGGCCGGCAACTGCTGCTGCAGAGCGTGACCGGCACCGCGAACGCCTCGCTGTCCGCGATCCTTCACCGGATGGACATCACGACCCTGGACGCCGTACCAGCGGACCGACTCGAACTCAACGAGGTGGCCCGGTGCACGCTGACCTGCGACCGCCGGCTCGCATTCGACGCCTACGAGGTGAACGCAACGACAGGGTCGTTCATCCTGATCGACCGGCTCACGAACGTGACCGTGGCGGCGGGCATGATCCGCGACTCGGCGACCGGCTGGGATGCGCAGCCTTCCGACACGATCGCCCACCACCGCTCCAAGATCACTTCGAGCGAGCGGGCGGCGAGGTTCGGGCAGCGGCCGGCCACGGTACTGCTCACGGGTATGACCGGGGCCGGCAAGACCACCATCGCCCGATCTCTGGAGCGGCGGCTGTTCGATCTGGGGCACACCCTGCTCCGACTGGACGGCGAGAACCTGCGGCTCGGTCTCAGCCGTGACCTGGGATTCTCCAACGCGGACCGGTCCGAGAACCTTCGCCGCGCCACGGAGATCGCCGTGCTGGCCGGCCGTCAGGGTTTGCTGACCATCATCGCGATGCAGTCCCCCGACGCTGAGGTCCGGGAGCGCGCCCGCCAGCTCATCGGCCCGGAACGATTCATCGAAGTCCTCGTGGATGCGCCCGAGCACATCCGTCGCGAGCGGGACCTCGATGGTCGATACGCCGCCGCCGACCGCGGGGAGAACCCGTACGTACCGGGGGTGACATCGCCGTACGAGCCACCAGACCGCCCCGATCTCCACTTGGACACCTCGGTCCTGACGGTCTCGGACTGTGTCGAGCGTATCCTCGACACGCTGCGCGGACGTGGGGTTCTGGGGGACGAACGATGACGGGACCTGACACTCGGCACCTCACCCGCCACGAGGGTCAGGTCGACCGCGACCAGCGGCGGGCGCTCTTCGGACATGGGGCTGCCACGGTGTGGTTCACCGGGTTGTCCGGTTCGGGGAAGTCGACGCTCGCGTTCGCCATGGAGCACGCGCTGGTGGGACGAGGGGTTGCCTGCTACGTGCTCGATGGCGACAACGTGCGTCACGGACTGAACCGTGACCTCGGATTCTCGCCGCAGGACCGAACCGAGAACATCCGCCGGATCGGGGAGGTCTGCCGCCTGTTCACCGACGCAGGGTTGGTGGTCCTCACGGCCTTCATCTCCCCGTACCTCGATGATCGGGCCCGGGTGAGGTCACTGCTACCGCGAGGCGCCTTCTACGAAGCGTACGTCGCAACGCCCCTGGAGGTCTGCGAAGACCGTGACGTGAAGGGACTCTACGCCCGAGCGCGTGCCGGAGAACTGCCGGAGTTCTCGGGCATCTCGGCACCCTACGAGCCCCCGGTCGACCCTGAGGTGGTGCTCGACACCCGGTCACTGTCCACCGAGGCTGCGGTTCGACGGCTCCTCGAACGCCTCGAAGAGGACGGCGTCATTCCGCGTGCGGAGTCCGACCATGGGTCGCCCGGATGATGAGTGCTCGGGGACTCGATGGGCGCGACCCTCGATCCTCGAGGGCCACAGCACAACTGCTGCGCTGGCGGAGGCTGCTGCGAGATCGCTGGGCGCGTTCATCGCGCGACGACGGACCATGGGCAGGCGCCATGCGAGCCTCGCCCGTCGCGGATCGCTCGGCCCGGCGACACCGATTGGTCGCAACGTCCTTGCGGACAGCCGCCTTCCTGAAGCGACCGTGCGCGGTTGGCTCCGGTCGTTCACTATCCGGGTTGGACCAGAGCCTTGCACACGCCAACGGGCGGCTGATTCCCCGCGATGTCGGTGTGGTGCTCATTCAGCCCGCAGGTGCCGCCGTGCCGGCTCACACGCCTCCGGCGGTCCTCCACGCGGTAGCGGCTCCGGCCCCCGCCTCCCTCATGAAGGGCCGGTTTCGCTCGGCGAACTCTGGATGGCAACTCGTCGTGGCGCGGTGGTCGCGACGGACCGGGGCCAGCACCTCCCGTACCGAGACCAGCCGGATGCCAGCTGACGACCTCCTGGTCAACGTCCGGCCAAACACTGGGAACAACCCGCTGTATGGAGCCACCTTTCGATCGAGAACGGCCGATCGATGTGGACCCGAGTGATACCGACGACGGCGTTCACGGGCCTCGTCGGGACCGATGCGGTTCGACGAGGCCCGTGCGTGGGCTCTGGCGGCCGCTACCGGTCGATCCTGTCGGCGTCCATGGTGAGGTGGAAGCTGATGTCGGGGGTGGCACGCCAACTGAGGTGGGTGGAGGCGGCAATGACGTTGGTCCCGTCGGTGAGCAGGTCGAGGGGAACCTCGAAGCTCAGAG
>SLLJ01000326.1 GCA_007134165.1 Nitriliruptoraceae bacterium
CGCCATCTGCCCGAGGACCTCGAGATGGTCCGCCAGACCTTCCGGCGGTTCGCCGAGGACAAGGTCGTGCCGGTCGCGGAGCACATCCACCGTCACGACGAGGACATCCCCGACGAGATCATCGCCGGGCTCGCCGAGCTCGGCTGCTTCGCCCTGTCGATCCCCGAGGAGCACGGGGGCTTCGCCTCCGGGGGCGAGGACGAACTGCTCAACATGGTGCTGGTCACCGAGGAGCTCTCGCGCGGTTCGCTGGGCGTGGCGGGATCGCTGATCACTCGCCCCGAGATCATCGGCACCGCCATCCTCAAGGGCGGGACCGACGAGCAGAAGGCCCGCTGGCTGCCGCCGATCGCCGCAGGGGAGAAGATGTGCGGGGTCGCGGTCACCGAGCCCGACTTCGGCTCGGATGTGGCCGGGGTCAAGACCGTCGCCCGGCGCGAGGGCGACGAGTGGGTGATCGACGGGGTCAAGACCTGGTGCACCTTCGCCGGCCGGGCCGAGTACCTGCTGGTGCTGGCGCGCACCGACCCCGACCGCTCGCTGGGCCACCGTGGCCTGAGCCTGTTCGTGGTCGAGAAGCCCTCCTTCACCGGCCATGCCTGGCGCACCGAGCAGGACGGCGGCGGGGTCATGGACGCCCGCGCCATCCCCACCATCGGCTACCGCGGCATGCACTCCTTCGAGGTCTCGTTCGAGGGTTGGCGGGTCCCACACGCCGATCTGATCGGGGAGGACGGGGGGCTCGGCAAGGGCTTCTACCTGCAGATGCAGGCGTTCGCCAACGCCCGTCTGCAGACCGCGGCGCGGGCCCAGGGGGTGATGCAGGCGGCGCTCGAGGAGTCGGCGTCCTACGCCAAGGAGCGGCAGGTCTTCGCCACCCCGTTGGCCGAGTACGAGCTCAACCGTGCCAAGCTCGCGCGCATGGCTGCGCTGCTCGCCGCGTGCCGGGTGTTCTCCTTCGAGGTGGCGCGGGCGCTGGCCCGCGGTGACGCCGATGCGGCGCTGCAGGCCAGCCAGGACAAGCAGCTCGCCTGCCGGGTCAGCGAGTGGGTCACCCGCGAGGCCCAGCAGCTGCACGGCGGCTACGGCTACGCCGAGGAGTACACCGTGTCCCGGCTGTACGTCGACGCCCGGGTGCTGTCGATCTTCGAGGGGGCCGACGAGGTCCTCGCGCTGCGGGTCATCGCCCGCACGCTGCTGGGCAACGCGTTGGCGGCAGCGAACAGCTGATCGCTCGGCGAGGCCGAGGACCCTGGCCGGCCTACCGGCCGGGGAAGTCCGGCGCGCGGCGCTCGCGGGCCGCGGCCAGGCCCTCCTGGAGGTCATCGCTGCCGTAGCTGACGGCCTGACAGGCCGCCTCCCGGTCCAACGCGCGGGCCAGCGACACCTCGTCGTCAGCGGCCAGGGTCGCCTTGAGCTGGCGCACGGTCACCGGCGCGGCCTGCGCGATCTCCCCGGCCAGCACCAGGGCTCGCTCCAGCACCTGATCGGCCGGAAGGGCGTCGAGCCCGAGCCCCTGCCGGGCGGCGGTCTCCCCGTCGACCAGTCGTCCGGTGTAGAGCCACTCGGCGGCGCGCTGGGCGCCGAGCTCCCGGGGCAGCAGCCAGGAGCCGCCCATGCCCGGGTGCAGGCCCAGCCGCGCGAAGTTCAGACCCAGGCGGGCCTCGGCGGCCAGCAGCCGCAGATCACACGCGAGCGCCACGCACAACCCGGCACCGATGGCGTGGCCGTTGACCGCGGCGATGGTCGGCACTGGCAGCCGTCGCAGTGCCAGGAACCGCTCGTAGAACGAGCGCATGGTGTCGGTGGCGTCGAAGCCCTCCTCGCGGGTACGCCGCGCCAGCTGCTCGAGCATCGCGAGGTCGCCACCGGCCGAGAACGCCGGCGGCGCGCCCGTGATCACCACCACCCGTACGGTGGCGTCGTCGGCGATCGCATTCACCGCGTCGGCCAGGGCGTCACCCATCGCCTCGGTCATGGCGTTGCGGCGGTCGGGGTCGTCGAGGGTCAGCACGACCACGCCGTGCTCGAGCCGGTCGGTGCGCACGCTCACCGGGGGCCTCCTGGGAAGGGGTGGGGGAGTGAGGGGGAGAGTGGTTGGAGTGGTTGGAGTGGTTGCAGTGGTTGGAGTGGGCCAGTCGCAGCGCCGCCGGGGCGTCGGCCGGTACCGCCGGCTGGCGCGGGGGGACCGGATCGAGGCGCCGGTAGGCCGCGCCGAGCGGCGGGCGTGGGTCCGGTTCCCCGTGGTTTGGCCACAGCGCCACGGCGCGCTCGGTCATGGCCGTGATGGTCAGCGACGGGTTGACGCCGAGGTTGGCGGTGATGACCGACCCGTCGCACACGTGCAGGCCGGGGTGACCGTGGACGCGGTGGTAGGGGTCCACGACCCCGTGTCGGGGGTCGTCGGACAGCGGGCAGCCGCCGATCAGGTGTGCGGTGGTCGGCACGTCGAGCAGCGCCTCGAACACCGAGCCGAGCGGCTCGCCCCCGAGTACTTCGGCGGCGTGCCCGGCGGCGCGGTTGGCCACCGGGATCCAGGTCGGATTGGGCCGGCCGTGGCCCTGACGGGTGGTCAGCCGCCGGCCGAGCAGTCCCCGGCGGCGCACCACCCTCAGCGAGTTGTCGATCGACTGCATGACCAGCAGGATCACGCTGCGCTCGGACCAGCGGCGAACCGACAGGGTGCGGGTGAAGCGCACCGGATGGCGCACGATGGTGGCCAGGAAGCGCAGCCAGCGAGGGATACGGCCCCCGCCATCGACCATCAGGGTCGCCATCAGGCCCATCAGGTTCGATCCGCGGCCGTAGCGCACCACCTCGATGTGGGTGTCCTCGTCGGGGTGGATCGACGAGGTGATCGCCACCCCTTCGGTGCGCTCGGGGCTGGTGTCGGCGGCGGTGGCGCCCACCAGCGCCTCGGAGTTGGTCCGGGTCAGGGTGCCCAGCGCCGGGGACAGCCGCGGCAGGCGGCCCCGATCGCGCAGTGCGAACAGCAACTTCTGGGTCCCGAGCGCGCCGGCGGACAGCACCACCTGTTCCGCGGTGAGCGAGCGGCGGTCGGCGCGCAGCCATGCGCCGGGACGCTGGTGGGTGAGGCGGTAGCCCCCGGTCGGTAGCACCTCGAGGTCGACGACTTCGCGTTCGGCCAGCACCTGCGCGCCGTCGGCCTCAGCCAGGTGCAGGTAGTTGTGGTCGAGGGTGTTCTTGGCCTCGTGGCGGCAGCCGACCATGCAGTTGCCGCACCGGATGCAGCCAACCCGCTGGGGTCCGCGTCCCCCGAAGTAGGGGTCCTCGACCCGCTGCCCGGGGGTGCCGAACCACACGCCGACCTCGGTGGGGTGCAGCGAGTCGCGAACCCCGAGCCGCTCACCGACCTCGCCGAGCAGCGTGTCGGCGGGGGTGGTGAAGGGCACCGTGTTCACCCCGAGCATCCGCTGCGCCTGGGCGTAGTAGGGCGCGTACTCCTCGCGCCAGTCCGACAGGTGCTCCCAGTGCGGGTCGCGGTAGTAGCCGTCGAGCGGCTCGTAGAGGGTGTTGGCGTAGACCACCGACCCGCCACCCACCGCGGCGCCCGACACCACGAACACGTCGCGCAGCAGGGTCAGGCGCTGGAAGCCGCGGCAGCCGAGCCGGGGTGCCCACAGGAAGCGGCGGACCCGCCAGTTGGACGTCGGGAAGTCCTCGGGCGCCCACCGCCGTCCGGCCTCGAGAACCGTGACCCGGTAGCCCTTCTCGGTCAGCCGCAGCGCCGAGACGCTGCCGCCGAACCCGCTGCCGATGACGGCGACGTCGGTGTCGAAACTGCGGGCGCCGGCCACGCTCAGCAGAGCTCGAGGAAGCCGGCGTCGATGAGTTGCTGGAACTCCTCGAGGGCGTCCTCACCGAGGAACTGGGCGATTTCGTCGAGCTCCTCCTGGGTGATGCAGTCCTCGCCGTCCGGCGCGTCATCGAATGGGTCGTCGTCGCCGATTGGGTCGTCGTCGCCGATTGGGTCGTCGCCGATTGGGTCGTCGTCGCCGATTGGGTCGCCGTCGAATGGGTCGTCGTCGCCGAATGGGTCGCCCGTACCACCGAGGAACCCGCCGATGATCGCGAACAGGTCGAGGTCGACCGCGTCGTCCGGTGCGGCCACGGGTTCATCGTGCTCGGCGACGCCGACCAGCAGGAAGAACTCGCCGTCGATCGCTTCACCGCTGATGGCTGGCAGGTCGAAGCCGAGCTGCACGATCTGCCCGCCCGACAGCCACACGTCGGCCGCCAGGACCTGCCCGGGGCGCAACTCGCCGAGGGTGTCGGTGGCCAGCTCGTCGGGGCCGAGTGCGTCGAGGGGCCCGAGCGTGGAGGCTGCCCGGCTGGCGTCGGTGAGCAGCCGCTGGAGCGCGGCCTGGCTGGCGCTGACCCGGATGCGCTCGCCCACGGCGTCGGCCTCGAGGTAGGTGATGGTCACCTCGTCGTCGAGGAAGCGCTCGAGTGCGGCGGTGAGCTCGCGAGCGAGGTCTTGGGTCTGGTCTGCGTCGGGTTCATCGTCTGCGGGTGCGCCGTCGAAGCCCTCGGCGAGGTCGGCGAGCTGCTGTAGGCCGCTGATGCGGATCCAGCGCCCGTCGCGGGCTGCCTCCACGACCTCGCCCAAGCCGAAGAAGTCGGCGGCGGCGACCAGTTCGTCGGCCTCGCCAAGCAGTTCCGGGTCGTCGACCGCCGCCTCGATCCGGGCCAGGTCGATCAGCACGAACAGCTCGTCCTCGCTCAGCAGCCGCAGCCCGGCCACGTTCTGACCGTCGAGTGCCAGGGTGACCTCTGCCGCCTGGTCCACCACCCGGACGGTGAGCTCACCACCGAGCACGAGGTCGAGTTCACTGGGGTCGACGTCGTCGTTGAGGAGCGCCTGACGGGCGGTCTCGTCGGCGTCGATGCGCATCTTCAGCTCGACGCCGTCGTAGGCGCCGAGCGCCTCGACCGCCTCGGCCAGGGCCGCCTGGGGGTCGTCGCTGGCATCTGAGCCGCCGCAGGCCACCAGCAGCAGGGCGGTGAGGGCAGCCAGGGCGGTGACGAGCAGTTTGCCGGGCATCCTGCGACCTCCCCGCCGTGGCGCTCGTGCGCCGGGCGGTCATCTCAGGTTAGCTGACCGCGCTTCATGGACGGTCGATCAGCTGATGGTGCGCTGCCAGTGGGTCGCTGGGCAGTCCGCCTCGACGTGGCGTACATCGGACCGACCGGTTCGGTACGCCACGTTCCAGGCTGGACCATCTGGCGGACTTGGCGGACAGCCGCGAACATCCCACCGACGTCGAACGGCGGGGCCTGGGCCGGGCGGTCCGAGTGGCGCGTTCGTCGATGGCGGTGGCCGGTGGCCGGGGCGGGGATCGGGGCGCAGTGGTGGGTCTCGTGCGACGGTGGGGGAGGCCTGGGTGGTGCCGCAGCGCAGACGCCTGGCGTGCCTTGGGAGCCGGCCGTGAGCGTTGAGTGCTCCGAAGCGCTCCCGCGGAAGCGGCCTTCGCTGCTCTGGCGCGCGAGTTCGTGCGACCAGCGCTCCGAAGCGCTGCCGCGGAAGCGCCCGCGTGCGCTCTGCGCGGCTGTCCGTGCGATGAGCGTGGGACGGTGGGGTGGTGGGCAGGCTGCTCGTGGACACGGCGTACCCAAGCGGTCACCGGTGACCGGCTGCGTACGCCGCATCCTCCACGCTGGATCACGTGGCGTACCCAAGCGGTCACTCGTGACCGGCTGCGTACGCCACATCGCCGGGCCGGTGTCTGCCCGCCCCGGTGTTCGCCGGCCAGCGCTCGGACGCAGGCAGC
>SLLJ01000083.1 GCA_007134165.1 Nitriliruptoraceae bacterium
CGCGCCCCGCCACCCGCGCCCACGGTCCGGACCGCCTGGGGCACCCCCGAGTCGGCGGGTGACGCATTCTCGGACGCTCCGCCACGGGCGTTGGACCTCCGGCAGCGTTCCCACGACGCCGATGCGACCGAAAGGCGCCCGCTACGACTACCCGCGAGGCGGGCCGGACGACCCTGGAGCCACACCACCTTCCGGCGTAGTCTCGAAGCGGGTTCATCGTGAGGGGATCGACTCGTGAGGGGATCGGGGCGAGAGCGCGGGAGGTCGTTGGCATGCAACAGCGATTGTTGAGGCGAAGGACGCGTCCGGTCACCGGACCGTTGGCTGAGCGGGTCTCGAGGCGGGCCGTTGTCGTCTTCGTGACGCTCATGGCGCTGGTGCTGTCGTCGGCACCCGGTCTCGGCGACGCGCAGCCGTCCGAGCCGGACGGCGCTGTCGCGGTCTACCTGCTGCTGGACCAGCCGGGCGGCGGCCCGTTCCTGGTGCCCGTCTACCGTCACACCGATGGACCGGCTGATGGGGAACAGGCGCTCGAGGCGGCGCTGGAATTGTTGCTTGAAGGGCCGACGCAGGCGGAGAGCGCGTCCCTACCGGCCGTGAGTACGGGGATTCCCGGTGGCACGGCATTGCTGGGGGTGTCGATCGACGACGGCCTTGCCACCATCGACCTCACGAGCGAGTTCGAGGCCGGGGCCGGAAGCTTCGCGATGTTCAC
This sequence comes from Nitriliruptoraceae bacterium, assembly GCA_007134165.1. Lineage (GTDB taxonomy): Bacteria > Actinomycetota > Nitriliruptoria > Nitriliruptorales > Nitriliruptoraceae > SKJO01. The sequence goes on from SLLJ01000083.1 coordinate 716, forward strand.
CCGTCTCGGGCAGTTGGTCTTCACCGCGACCCAGTTCTCCGACGTCGAAGGTGTGGCGCTCGAGCTCGAGGGTGAAACGATCACGGTGTTCTCGGTCGAGGGCATCGACGTCAGCCCGCCGGTCGATCGCACCTTCGTCGAGGGCGCCGGTGTGCTGCCGCCCATCCTGCTCGAGGTCCCACGCTACGGGGGGACCTTCGAGGCCCGGGTGTCGGGCTCGGCGACCGTTGCGGAGTTCTCCGCCCAGGTCTTCGACGGTGACGGCCGCCTGCTGGGCTCGGTTGTGGTCAGCGCCGGCGAGGTCGACGGGCGGACCGTCTTCGACGCGATGGTCCCGTACGTCTCGATCACCGAGCAGTCAGGCATCGTGCTGGTCGAGGACGAGGACGATCGGGCGGCAAGCTTGCGCGAGCATCCCGTGACGCTGGTTCCCACCCCGGTCCCGGCCGAGCGTGGGATCGACGCGGCCTGCCCGACTGCCGAGATCCCCGAACCTGGATTCGCCGACGTTGCGCCGGGCAACGTGCATGCGGCCGCGATCGCATGCATCGCCTGGCGCGAGATCACCGTGGGCCGAACCCCGACTACCTACGAACCGGCCGGGCCGATCACGCGCGGACAGATGGCATCGATGCTCACCCGCGCGCTGACGGTGCTGGGGCAGGAGCTGCCCGAGCAGCCAGACTCACCGTTCCCTGACACGTCTGGGACCACCCATGCGCTGGCGATCGACCAGCTCGCGGAGCTCGGGATCGTGCTGGGCCGAGCGGACGGCAGCTACGGCCCCGGGGTGGTGGTCACCCGGGCACAGATGGCCACGTTCCTGGTCCGAACCTTCGAGCACATCGCCTTCGACCTCGAGCCGGACCGCGACTACTTCGTGGATGATGACGGCAGCGTGCACGAACGGTCCATCAACGCGGCTGCACTCGCGGGGCTGACGGCCGGCGTCGATGGCGATCGGTTCGGTCCCAGCAACACCCTGCGACGGGACCAGATGGCGACCTTCGTCGCCAGACTGCTGGACCTTGGTGCGCCGCCGCTCGACGACTGACCGCAGCTTGCGCGTGGGCGAGGGTTGATGCGAGCCGCCGTCGCGGGTTTGCGCGAAACGCGCGTGGGCGAGTGCTTCGTCCGGGCGCGTGAGGTCGTGCGGCTCGAAACTCGCGTGGGCGAAGGTTGCGTGGGCCGACCTCGTGCTGCCTGGTGCGCAAAGCGTCCCGGATGCACTGGGGCGGGTCGTGGGCCGCCACCTCGGCGTCGCCGGCAGGCAGTTGGTGGCCGAGGACGACGAGGTCTTGCCGTGGCTCGCTGACCGGTACGGGGAGCGGCGCTGCAGCCCATGCTCGGTCCGACCCCGGTCGCCGGTGAGGACCGGTGTGTTCATTGGTTGCGTGCGCATGCTGTGCTGGGAGACGAGGTCGTCGAGATCGACGTTCGGGCTGGTCAGCCATGATGCGACTGTCCACGGGATGGTGGCCACCGCGGTGCGCTTCTCGACGTCAACGGCGGCGCCGATGCCCGCGGCTCCGGGCCGGAGCAGCGCGTCCGGAGCGGTTGTGTCCTGCAGTTCGAGGCTTCGGGGCCTCGAACTGCAGGACACAACGCGGGGGCTCGGGCCACCCCCGCGGCGTGGATGCAACCTCGGATCGTGCCGCCCGCCGGTCTCGGGTGCGGCACACCGGCTTCATGAGCACACCCCAGGATCTGGTCGAAACGCTGCGGTCCGCGACTCCCGAGGAGTATGTGCGGGTCGTGGCAGACTGGTTTGGCCGGGCCACGCACCGCGAGGTCGAACCGCAGCCTACGGGCAACGAGGTGATCGATGTTCTCGTCGCCGCCCGGCGACCCCGCCGGAACCCGGGCGCACGTTTCGGTCGTCTTCCTGGGACGTTGGCGTCGCGAGGGTCCTTCGGTCGCCGGTCAGGACCCGAGTGCCCATTGGTTGGGTGCGTCGGCTGTGCTGAGGTGGGAGGCACGGCCAGCGGCGCCACCCGCCAGCCCGCCGCGTGGCTGGGAGGCGGTCGGGATGCTCGGGATGCTCAGCGGTTCGATGCCACGGCGTACGACGGTGGGATCTGCGACGGCTGCGCTGCTGCTCGCCACCTTGGCGATGCCTGCGTCCAGCGCGCCGGCTGGGGGTGCGCTCACCGCCGCCGGCGGAGCGGCCGCCACCGCCGATGGAGCGCTCACCGCGACCTCGACGTCCTGCACCGGCTTCCCCGACGTCGCACTCGATGACACCCACGCCCGCGCCATTGCCGCCATCGCCGAGGTGGGCATCACCACCGGGCGTGTGGATGGGACCTACGATCCGGCGGGGTTCGTGACCCGGGCGCAGATGGCGACGTTCCTGGCCGACGCGCTGGAGCTTCCGACGGGGGATGTGGCGCAGTTGCCGTTCCCGGATGTGGATCCGGGCAGTGTGCATGCGCCGCGGATCGTGGCGATCTACCAGGCGGGGGTGACCACCGGGCGTGTGGACGGGACCTACGACCCGGCGGGGTTCGTGACCCGGGCGCAGATGGCCACGTTCCTGTCCAACGCGCTGAGGCTGCGCAGCTACGAACAAATCGATGTCAGCGGCGCAGTCCGGGTGCTCACGGTCCCCGGCGACCATGCCAGCATCCAGGCGGCGATCGACGCGGCCGACGACGGTGACGCGGTGCTCGTCGGCCCGGGGACCTACGCCGAGCAGATCGACCTGCGCGGTCGGGAGATCATCGTCACCAGCAGCGACGGCCCCGAGGTCACCGTCATCGACGCCGACAGCCAGGGCGTGGTCGTCACGGCCACGAACGGCGAGACCAGCGACACGGTGCTGCACGGCTTCACCTTGACCCGCGGGCTGCGGCTCGACGACACCGATGCCCGCGGTCGGCTCTGGAACCACGGGGGCGGGGTGTGGGTGAATGAGGCCAGCCCGACGCTGTCCTGGCTGATCGTCGAGAACAACGCGGCGGTGCAGTTTGGTGGCGGGTGGCGATCCGCGGCGAGGGTGCCTCCCCGCGGATCGTCGACAGCATCGTACGTGACAACCTGAGCCACATGAGTGGCGGTGGGATCGTGGTGCTCGACGGCGCCGAGCCGGAGTTGCGCGATGTCGACCTCACCGGCAACGCGGCGGAGTTCGCCGGAGCGATGCTGCTGCTGAACGGGTCGTCGTCGACGATCATCGGTGGTCACGTGCGCGACAACTGGCACGGCTACGACCCGGGCAAGGAGTGGCTGCAGCAGTGGATCGACGGCACGTGGTCGGAGCCGACCGACGCGGCCCAGGTGCCCTGGTTCCCGACCGTGATGGCCGTGCAGGACGCGGCGCCGACGATCCACTGCACGTTGCTGGAGGGCAACGAGGGCGGAGCGGTCGGTGCCCTGTCGGGGGCCTCGTTGGTGCTGCGCGACAGCGTGCTGCAGCGCAACGGCACGCCGCACGCGGGCACGTGGACGGGTGGGGTCGCGGTGATCCAGGGTGCGACAGCCCAACTGTCGGGCAACGTGATCCGCAACAACACCGGCCCGGCGGTGACCCTCGAGGCCGACACCGCACGTATCAACGGCGCGGCGAGCGCCACCTCGATCGAGCAGGGCAACACCATCAGCGGCGAGGTGCTGCTGCTCCCGCTGGCTGCCCAAGAGCGCCCCACGCCTTCGTCGCCACGCACCCTGAGGGTCCCGGCCGACCACCCGACGATCCAGGCGGCCATCGAGGCGTCGCAGGATGGGGACACGGTCGTGGTCGCGCCGGGGACCTACACCGGAGTGGTGCAACTACTCGGGCGGCGGATCACGCTGCGCAGCGAGGATCCCACGGACCCCGAGGTGGTCGCGGCCACGATCATCCAGGCGCCGCCGGCATCGCCGGGGTGTTGTCGCACACCGCGCGTCCGACCGTGCGCGACAACCTCTTCCTCGACAACGGCCACACCAACGGTGCGCCTGGTGGTGGCATGGGCTCGGACTACGGCTACACCATGGGGTACGGCGGCTGGGCCTCCACCTCGACGGTCGAGGACAACCGGTTCGAGGGCAACCGGGCCGGGTTCGCCAGCCTGTACGGGGAGAGCTTCGAGCTACCGTCCTGGCACGGAAACGTGCTGGAAGACAACCTCGGCACCGGCATCTGGATCGATGCACCGACCCGTGGACAGATTCACGCGAACCTGGCGCGTGCGTCGGCGGACGACCAGGTCGCCTCGGAGCGCGGCGCCGGCAGCGCCAGCATCGGGATGGTGCTCGGCTACCACGCCGAGCCGACGCTGCACAACAACGTGATTGTCGGCTACCCGTGGACGAACCTGCTCATCGGCGGTGGTCGGGTGACGGTGGATCACCACACCCTGGTCCACGACCCGGATGCAGACACTCTCCGACGGGTGATCGAGGTCCAGAACGCCGAGTTGGTGCTGCGCAACAGCATCCTGGCCCACGGTGAGCTGATCACCTACGGCGAGGGAGTTGCGACGCCCGAGGTCCACTCGACGCTGTGGTTCGATCCGCGGTTCGGGTCCGAGCCGTTGCCAGGTACCGGCAACCTGCATGCGGATCCGCGCTTCGTGTCCCCCGAGGATCTGCGGCTCGAGACCGGTTCGCCGGCGCGTGATGCCGGCCCCGACGTCGGGGTGCGCACCGACATCGTGGGCATCTCGCGGCCGCAGGGTGACGGCTTCGACCTCGGTGCCTACGAGCATCCGTGAGGTTGACGCGTTGTGCGGTGGCGCCGCAGCGCCCGCCCGGAGCCGTTGTGTCCTGCAGTTCGAGGCTCCGGGGCCTCGAACTGCAGGACACAACCGGCGCGCGGCCCCGTTCGAGTCCTGTCGGGCTTGGCGGTGCGCCCATCCGGTGGTTGGTACAACGATTCGTCCGGGGTGCTGGACGATCCTCGGTACCAACGGTGCACCCTGCAGCCATGCCGCCATGGCCGAGCTCAGCGTTGGAGTGCTCGACGGTCTGCAAGCCGTGCCGGCTCGAGATCTGGATGCCGCGCTCGTGACCACCGATGCTCGTACGGCACGGGCCGCCGCACCCGGGACGCCAGCCGCAGACGCCGGGACGCCAGCCGCAGACGC
>SLLJ01000282.1 GCA_007134165.1 Nitriliruptoraceae bacterium
GCACTGACGTCCTCGAACCCGAGCCGGGCGGCGACCCGGTCCTGCAGGTCGAGGCGCAGCACCTCGTTCTTGGCGCCCCCGGACAACGCACCGCCGGTCACCGCCTGTTCGGCAGCGTCGAGGTGCAGCGCGACCCGGGCGGCCAGCAGTTTCGACTCGGCGGCGACCAACCGAGGACGATCAGAGGCGCCGACGTAACCCGCGGCGACCAGCGGGTCGAGCCCGGTGGCGCCCACCAGCGCGCCGGCGGCCCAGCGCAGGGACTGCACGTCCCGTAGGCCGCCAGCCCCGCTCTTGAGGTCAGGTTCGATGCGTTCAGCCGCGTCACCAGCACGGATACGTCGATCGCGGTCGGCGGCACGCAGCGCCTCCAGCAGCCGCTGTGGACGGCGTCGCAGCCGACGCAGGCACTCGGAGCGGACCAGCTTGGCCAGCGACAGGTCGCCGGCGACGGTGCGCAGGTCCATGGTGGCCGTGGCGGTGTCGAGGTCGTCGATGGCGCCGATGGCTTCCTTGCGCGATCGCACCGCGTAGCCCACCGTCAACCCGGCGTCCCACAGCGGGTACACGATCCGTCGGACCGCAGCCTCCAGCGACGAGGCGCTCCACCCTTCATGGATCAGCAGCAGGTCGATGTCGGAAGCCGGCGCGAGGTCCTCCCGCCCGTAGCCGCCCACGGCAGCGACGGCGAGGCGACCTGGACCGACCACCGGCGTCGACAACGCGGCGATCGCCTCGTCGACCCGCAGGCTCCAGGCCCGACACCAGGCCGGCCCTGGAGCGGGACCGTCCTCGCGCAGCTCAGAACCGGCCGCGACGAGGTTGGCGACGATCTCGGTGACGGCCAGGGGGCCCCCACCGGCACGTGGGGCGGGCACGGCGGCCGTGTCCGGGTCCATGCCCGCCTCCGGTGCCAGGCTCAGAGAGCGTCGCCGTCCTCTTCGCCGGTGCGGATGCGCACGATGCGCTCGACCGAGGTCACGAAGACCTTGCCGTCACCGACCTGCCCGGAACGGGCGTGCTTGACGACGGTGTCGACGACGTCGCCGACCTGGGCGTCGGCGGCGAGGATCTCGAGCCGGACCTTGGGCACGAACTCCACGGAGTACTCCGCGCCACGATAGATCTCGGTGTGGCCGCGCTGCCGGCCGTAGCCGCGCACCTCCGACACGGTCAGGCCCTGGATGCCGAGCTCCTGCAGGGCCTCCTTGACCTCATCCAGCTTGTGGGGCTTCACGATGGCCGTGACGAGCTTCACGACGTCCTCCTGTAACGGCTCGGCGTCGGTGGCCAAGGTGGTCAGTCACCGCGCGCGGTCAGCGGGGCCGGGGCCGGCCTCCGATGGGAGAAGCGTCGCGGGCCGTGGTGTCCCGGTGGTGTCCGGATCGTTTCCTGGCTGTTACGCACCCCCGCGACCTTCATCGTCATGGCTGAACGGTCCGCGGTTGTCGCCGAACACGGCCAGCGACGCGGTAAAGCCGTGCACGTAGGAGCGGCGTCCCACCGGCCCGACCTCCCCGGCGCAGAACGCCCCCGCCACCGGGACCCCGAGGCGGGACTCGACCACGGACACGTCATGGTCCCGGCGGCCGAACAGGCCGTGCCCGCGTCCGTTGCAGCTGAACAGCAGTCCTCCAGCAGCGGGACCCACGTCGGCGAGGCGCTCGACGAGGTCGGTGTGGGCCGAGGCGGCGTCGCGCACCTGGAACTGCACGGTGTGCCCGACCCGGGCGAGGTCCCCGATGCTCAACGAACCTTGCTCGGGGTCGACACCGAGCAGCCCGCGGACCACGAAGTCGCCGGTGTCGTAGTCATCACGGACCTCGTCGGCGACCATCCCCACGTGCAGCCCGCCGCGCTGCAGCAGCAGGCGGTCGGCCTCGTCGGCCTCGGCGAGCACCGCGCGCAGACGATCGAGCGCCGGCTCGCCGCCGAGCGTCAGGATGCGGTTGCGCTCCCCAGCGGTGATGGTCAGCGGCTCGCCGACCGGACGGCAGCCCTGGGAGACCACCGGCGCCACCTCGACGTCACGCAGCACGACCCCGACCGCACCGTCCTCGTGCACCCGGTCGTCGAGCAGCAGCCGGGAACGGCCCGCCCCGCCCGACACCAGGCCACCGACGGTGAGGTGCCCGGGACGCTGATCGCCGAGCCGACCCAGCACCTCGGGCATCGGATAGGAGTACGGGTCGGCGAGCACCAGCGTGAGATCACCGGGCCGCGTGTCGGGCCAGCCGGCCACCGCCAGGCCACCCTCTGGTGGGCGCACCGCCCAGGTCCGGAACGGCTCGATGTGGCCGCCCGGCAGACGCGCGGTCCAGACCACCACCGCGCTGCCCTCCTCGACCTCCTCGCCGGGGCCGATGACGCCCTGTGCGATTGCGCCGAGCAGCACCTGGGGCTCGAGGCGCGCCTCCACGGCCGCGAGCAGATCGCCGGCGGCCTCGGCGTGGTCGGGGGTGGCCAGGACCACGGCCAACGGTGTGCCGGCCACCTCCGCCGGCTTCCCGAGGGCGACGCCCGCCGCGTCCGCAGCCTCGGCGGCGGCGAGCCCGGCCTCCCGGGTCCGGGACAGCGCGGCGGCACTACGCACCAAATCGCTCCTTGTCACGGGGGCCAAGGGTAGGCGTCGCGGCGACTGATCGGGATGACGCCAAGTCCACGTCGGGCAGCCCGCAGGGGCATCCGTCCGCACCGACGCTCCGACCCCAAGTGGACGCGCGTGCGACGCACGAACCTGAACGCAACCTCCTCCGATGGGCCGCCAACGTTGACATCCTCATCAAGTTCCGCCATCCTACGACCTACGCGCCGATCAACGTCCGACGCCCCATCGGACCGGCGCGTCGGCGGGGCCTCAGGGTCCTGCCTGCCGGTCGACGCCGTGCCCCGCGCGTCCCGGCTTCGGACCCCCGACTCGCCCCAGTCGGGGGTCCACCTCTTTGGTCCGTCGATTGTGCGTGTTGCGCCGCCACGATGACCGCTGCGGGTCGTGATGCGTCGCGCCGCCGGGCCCGGCAGGGCACACGGCGGCGCGACGGGAGGTGCAGGGATCGCTCAGCTGAGCCGCTGGATCATCAGCTGCGCGGCCTCGGAGGGGTTCATCGCGACCGCGATGCCATAGCCCTCGAGGATCTCCTTCTTCTCGGCGGCGGACTCCCCACCGGGACCACCCTCCTTGACGATGGCGCCGGCGTGGCCCATCTGCTTGCCCTCTGGCGCCTCGAACCCAGCGATGTAGCCCACCACCGGCGTGTCGGGGATGTTGTCGCGGATCCAGGCGCCGGCCAGCTGCTCCTCGGAACCGCCGATCTCGCCCACGAAGGCGATGGCCTCGGTGTCCGGGTCGGCGGCGAACGCCTGGATGACGTCGAGGAACTGCGTACCGATGACCGGGTCGCCACCGATGCCCACACAGGTCGAGATCCCGATGCCCGCCTGCGCGAGCTCGTGCATGATCTGGTAGGTCAGCGTGCCCGAGCGGCTGACCAGCCCGACCTTGCCGGGCATGGTGATGTCGGCGGGGATGATGCCGACATTCGCCTTGCCAGGGCTGATCAGCCCGGGGCAGTTGGGCCCGATCAGCCGCACGCCGCCTCGGCGCACGACCGTGTCATAGACCTCGGTCATGTCGTGCACCGGCACGCCCTCGGTGATGGTCACGATGGTCTGGATGCCGGCCTCGTAGGCCTCAAGGATGGCCGCCTTGGTGAACGGCGCGGGCACCATCACCATCGAGGTGTTGGCGCCGGCCTGCTCGACGGCCTCACGCACCGTGGCGTACACGGGGACCCCCAGCGGCTCCCAGACGGTGCCGCCCTTCTTGGGGTGGGTCCCGGCCACGACCTTGGTGCCATAGGCCTGGTTGCGCAGGGCGTGGAAGGTGCCCTGCGAGCCGATGCCCTGCACGACGACCTTGGTGGACTCATCGACGAAGATGCTCATCGTTGCGCTGCTCCTGGATGCGCCGCTGAACGGGCGCGGTGGCGGGTCGGTGGGCGGGGCTCAGCCGGCGAACTGCACGGCGGTGGCGGCGGCTTCCTGCATCGTGGCGGCCGCCACGACGTTGGGCAGGTTGGCTGCCTCGAGAATGCGGCGGCCCTCCTCGGCGTTGGTGCCGTCGAGCCGCACGACCAGCTTCTGGGGGAAGTCCCCGAGGCGGTTGGTCGCCTCGACCACGCCGTTGGCCACCTCCTCGCCGCGGGTGATGCCGCCGAAGATGTTGACCAGCACGCTGCGCACGGCCGGGTCACGCAGCACCAGCCCGAGCGACTCGGCCATGGCGTCCGCGGAGGCACCGCCACCGACGTCGAGGAAGTTGGCGGCCCGGCCCCCGTTCTGCGCCACGACGTCCAGGGTGGCCATGACCAGCCCGGCGCCGTTGCCCAACACCCCGACCGATCCGTCGAGCTTCACGTACTGGATGCCCTTGGCCTTGGCCTCGGCCTCCAGCGGGTCGTCGGCGTCCAGCCCGTCGATCTTCCACTCGGCGTAGCCGTCGTGGCGGAACGCGGCGTTGCCGTCGAGGCTGACCTTGGCATCCAGCGCGATGACCGAGTCGTCGGGCCGGCGGATCAGCGGGTTGATCTCGGCCAGCGTGGCGTCCTCGGCCCGGTACGCGCCGAACAGGGCCACGAGCAGCTGCGCGGCCGAGGCCAGCACCTCATCAGGCAGGTTGGCGTCGGTCACGATCGCGGTTGCGGTGTCCAGCGGCAGGCCGTCGGCGACCTCGGCGGAGGTGAGCAGGCGCTTGACGACCGCGTCCGGGTTGGTGCGGTTGACCTCCTCGATGTCCACCCCGCCCTCACGCGAGCAGATGACGAGGTGCCCCTTGCTGACCCGGTCGTGCATCACCGACAGGTAGTACTCCTCGACGATGTCGGAGGCCGGCTCGACGTAGACGACCTGCACGACGTGGCCCTTGATGTCCAGGCCGAGGATCGACTCGGCGTGCTCGCGGGCCTGCTCGACGCTGGTGGCCAGCTTCACGCCGCCGGCCTTGCCGCGGCCTCCGGTCTTGACCTGCGCCTTGACGACGACTGCCGACGCACCGCCGGCGAGTTGGGACGTTGCGGCGGCGACGATCTCGTCGACGGTGCGGCACACGCTGCCCGCCGGCGGGACCGGCACGCCGTTGCGGCCGAACAGTTGCTTGCCCTGGAACTCGACCAGGTCCATCGGGAACTCCTCGAAGGGTCGGACGGGACGGTGGGGTCGGACAGTCAGGTGGGTGGGCAGCGGGCGCTGGTCAGGCCACCGCAGGCCGGCGCACGAGGGCGCCGGGCGTCAGGAGCGGTCGGGCACGTTGGTCGCAACCCACTCGGTGATGGCCTTCATCGGCGTGCCAGGGGTGAACACCGCCGCGATGCCCTGCTCCTCGAGCACGGGGATGTCGGCGTCGGGGATGATGCCGCCGCCGAAGACCACGACGTCGTCAGCACCCTGCTCACGCAGCAGCCGGACCACCTTGGGGAACAGCGTCAGGTGGGCGCCGGAGTGGATCGACAGCCCGACCGCCTGCGCGTCCTCCTGCAGGGCCGCGGAGACGATCTGCTCGGGCGTCTGGTGCAGGCCGGTGTAGATGACCTCCATGCCGGCGTCACGCAGCGCGCGCGCCACCACCTTGGCACCTCGATCGTGTCCGTCGAGCCCAGGCTTGGCGACGACGACGCGGATGGCCACGGGTTGCCTCC
>SLLJ01000016.1 GCA_007134165.1 Nitriliruptoraceae bacterium
CGGCCGGCGCCGATCTGCCGCGATTCCTGGTCGGCTGGGCAACCGACAGCCTGCCTGCCTACCCTGCCACAAGGTCATTGGCAGGGGGCGAGAGCCACTGGCTTCCGCCTCTTGGCCAGTCGGAGCGATCCGTCTTGGAGGTTGGGGTGGAGCGCAGGGCCCTGCTGCGAATCGGCGTAGCCATGATCGTCGCCGGGGCCGTGGGCTGGCGTGCTCTGCCGCTGCGCGACTCGAAGCTGTCAGCGGACTCCTCCGACGCCAGTGCGAAGGGTCTCTCGGACGCTCAAACCGACCCGGCAACCGCCGGCGACCGTGCGCGCGACGGCGAGGCGACCGTGTCACGCGAGCCGGACTCTGCGCCGGCACCGGACCCCGTCACCGATCCCGACCGAACACCCGACCCGGATCCGGAGCCCGCTCCGCAGCACGAGCACGAGCCCGAGCCTGAACCTGCGCCAGCGCCGGAAGCCGCCCCGCAGCACGAGTCGCAACCGTTGCGGGTCGAGGTGATCTGCCGTGAGGCACTGGGTCTTGCCGCACCGGTGGGTGTGGGCGTGATCCACACCATCGACCGTATGATGCTGCACCACACTGCGGTCGCGCTTGGCGACAATGCTCTCGCGCCCCAGCGGCTGCGTGGACACCAGCGCTACCACCAGCAGCAGGGCTGGCCGGACATCGCCTACCACTACGGCGTGGACCTTCGTGGCAACCTCTACGAGCTGCGCACGCCGGACTGGGCCGGGGACACCTTCACCGAGTACGACCCGGCTGGTCACCTCTTGGTCGTGTGCGAGGGCGACTACGACCGCGAACAACCGACCGATGCGATGTTGCAGGCCACCGCCGAGATCCTCGCGTACGGTGCGACGGTCCACGGCGCCGACCCGCAGCGCCTGACCGGGCACCGTGACCTGGCGGCCACCACCTGTCCCGGCGATCACCTGTACGCCCGCCTCGACGAGTTGCGTGTCGAGGTCCTGCGGTTGGCCACGGCACCGTTGACGCTGGACCTGGTGTGTGGTGCCCAAGCGCAGGCCCGGCTGGCGTCGATCGAAGGCGCGTAACGTAGGGGGAAGGAGGTCGGGCACCACTCGCCAGGACGAGAGTTCAGCACCGCCGCGACCTTCGCGATCGTACGACTGCACCGGCGCAGCACCGAGGGCCCAGCAGCCACTTCCCGTCGGAGTGAACAAGTCCTCCAAGCTCGAGGAAGCCGTCCAGCACCGGTGGTGCGGTATCGAGGGCGAGGTACCCGTCGCTGTGGGCCTGCCGGCGCGTCCTACACCGACGGCGAACTCCAGGTGTGCAGTGATCACACCGCAGGACCAACCGACGAGCAGTGCGCCGCCTGAACCTCTCGAAGAACCTCGTCAACAACGCTTGACAATCACTGACGGCCTGGGCAGAGTGAGAAGAACCCGCGCTCTGTTCCTCACGGTTTCGGCGTCGTCGAGACCGGGCACTGCACGGCCGCGGGTTGCGGCTACCGGCACTGGCTTTCGATGTGAGGTGTCGGGCTCAGAGAGGTCGAATGGTCCAAGCCTCTCCGACTGGGCGCTGCCATGCGGTATGGAGTGAGCAGCAAGGAGGTTGGAGTCATGAGCACCTCCCAGATTCCGCTGACGTCAGCCAAGGTGGGCGCCGACGCTGCGACGGGGGGTGGTAGCGCCATTGCAAGGGACACGGGCGGTCGATCCGAAGTCTTCTCGCAGCTCCTCCCGGCGTTGTCGGGAGGAGCGCGTGGTCTCCGGGACCCGGCCTCATTCCTGGCGATCGGCATCGTGTTGGCGCTGACGCTCGCTCCGGCGCTCATGGTCGTCGGCGCGATCGCCCTCCAGGGACTTGCTCCGACGGCTCAGTTCGGGACTCGCGGCGGATTCGCTCAGTTCGGCGCGGCCCTCGTGGTCATGGTGGTGTTCGGAGTTCTGGCCCTGACCTGGTCATGGATGGCGGTCAGCGTGCGTGCGGCGAGCCTGGCCCGAGGCGAGCCGTTGGGGACCTGGAGGAGCGTTGTCACGGGCCTGAAGCGATGGCTCGTCGCCTTGGCGGCGCTGTTGGCACTGTTGGTCGTCCCGCTGGTGTTCCTGATGCTGCATGTCGTCGCCCGGAGCATGGCAGGGATCATGGTGCTGTCGATCGTGAGCCTCGTGCTGACCGTGTTCGTCATGATCGGCTTGTTCCTGGCGCTGCTGGCCCTCCTGCTGGGTTTCTGGTTCGTCGCTGCGTTCGCCGCCGCGGACCTGCGGGCCGGGGTTGGTGCGGTGCTGCGGCGCACACTCAGGCTGGCGACGTCCAATCCGGGCGCGATGGCGCTGCTGGTCGTCGTCACCCTCTATGTCAGTTTGTTGATCGTGCAGGTCTTGAGTCTTCCGGCGCTGGCCTCCTTCGCTGTGGGCTCGGACATCAGTGTGGTCGCAGGTCTGGAAGGTCGCACCGTGACTTCGGGGCTGATGGTGGGACTGCTCAGCCTGTTCGTTCTGGTGTTGCTGCTCATCCCGGTCGTGTTCGTCGCATCGACGCTGACGACCTTCGTGGTCCGCCTCGGGCCGGAGGTGGAGGAAGCTCGCATCGGTGCGATCCTGGCGGACCTGCGCAGCCGACTGGGTCGTGCGGGTCGAGCCAGCGAGAGATCCCGGGAGCGCGAACCTGTTGCCGACCATCCGGTGGAACCAAGCGCTCCACGGGTATCGCAGCAACGTCAGTCGGCCCGGACCGATCCGGCGGACGTGCGTCTCGAGGATCTGCCCGCTCCGGAGACGTCGCTTCCGACTCCGGATCGCGAGCCTGGTACGGGTCCCAACGCGCCGGTCGCCGGGGAGGAATCCGCGGATAGTCGGGCCGCTCCGGCCACCGCGAGTCCTCCCGTCGAGCAGCCGGACCACCGGTCCCAGGGCCTGGACCTGTCGTCCTTGGCACCTCCCGACGTAGGGCGCCGAGCTGAGGACTAGTTCGAGCTTGGTCCAAGGTCCTGCTCCTGTCGAACAGCAGGCGGCCTTGGCGTTCGAGCCTGCCGGGGACCTTGGCCCGTAGTGGCGGATCGGCCGCCCCGTTACCGTCAGAAGTGCCCTTGGTTGCAGTTGGCGACACCAGAGGTGGCCGCCGCCGGGCCGGTGTCGCAGCAGGGCTACAAGGCGGGGACGGCGCCCGACCGGCGGTCGGGGCACCGTTGCGGTGCGGCGTCTAGGAGGTGCGGGGATGTCAACGACATCATCAGGCTGGTACCCGGACCCGGCCGACGAACTCCAGCAGCGCTACTGGGACGGTGCAGGTTGGACGCACCAGACCCGTGCGATCCCAGACTCCCGGCGAACGCCCACGTCCTCCACCGACCCCTATCCGGCATCAGCCCACCCACCGGCGGGCGACCCACCCCAGACTGCAGACGCCCAACCCGCCGAGGACCGCGACACCGACCCTTCGCACGACGTCGACGCCACCAGCCGCCGTGGCCGCACCGCAGCACTCCTCGGCGTTGGCACGGTGGCTGTTGTCGCACTCGCGGCCAGCGCCTGGCTGTGGTTCAACGACAGCAGGCAGATGCCCGAGCTGCGGCTCGAACCGGTGGCGGTCGATGACGCGACGGAAGCGTGGGCCGATGCCGCCGGTGCGCAGGACGCCGCGGATGTCTCGGCTGACCCCTCCGATGGCGCGGCCGTTGCGCAAGACACCGAGGAGCCCTCGACATCCGACCTGCTCGACCCTGAGTCCGCCGTTCCCACCCCGCAGACCGGGCAGCAGGAGGAACTCGTGCGTGTCGACTTCGACGGGGTCTGCGAGGCCTGGCTCACCCCCACCGAACTCGCCACTCAGCAGATCCGTCCCTGGGAGTTCCCGGCGCAGTGCCCCACGGCGCCAGTGAACCTGTTGGGCCTCGACGAACGTTGGATCGTGGTCGTCGCCTCGCTCAACGGCGCCGATTTCCGCTACGAGGAGGCGCTGTCTCGGGCGGCCGGCGTGGATCTGCACGGTCAGGTGCTGTGGTCGTCGCACTACCCGTCGCTCAACCCCGACCTGTGGGTGGTCTACGACGGTCCGTTCCCCACGCGCGCGGGGGCATCGGATGCGGCCAGCCGACGGGGCGGTGCGAGCTACCCGCGGGTGCTCTCGGATGACGCCGGGGACCGCTACTGCCTCGACCTCGTCGCCAACTGCGCCGGGGAGCGCCGCAACTGACCTGATGAGCGGCGGACCCTGGCACGCGATCATCGCGTTCCGCCCGCCGTTGCCTCCGAGCACTGGACATCATCGCTGCGGTTGCTGGGCTAGCCGCTGAAGCAGATCCCCAGTCCGGGAGCGATCCCCATCGGGTTGGCGACGAGACGCTCGGTCCTGCGCTCCATCCGCGTGCTCGTCGCGGCGTCCGGCGACACGAGGCCGTGTTCGACCGGTCGTCCTGGCCGGCGGGTGCAACTCGCACGAGCAGGTCCGCTACCAACGACTCCTACGATTGGGGACCAATGGCCCTGGCCTCTTCGCTTTCTGCCGCCCGATTCGTATCATTGCGAGTTGGGGTGACCGCCTGGGCGCCCCGAACGCTCATCGAACGACCCTGCCGAGGAGGTGCCGGCGATGGCTACCACCCGCTATGCGCTGGCTGCGGCTCGGCAGTCCGGCGCGGCCTACGAGTTCCTTCTCGTCGAGACCCGGGGAGGCACGCTCACACTGCCCAAAGGCCGGCGCGAGCCCGGGGAGTCCGGCCCGCAGGCGGCTCGCCGCGAGGCCCGCGAGGAGGCAGGGATCGGCGTGCGCCGCCGTGAACTGACCGGACAGGTCGCGGTCTACGGCCACCGCACCGCCAAGGGCCGCGAGCACACCGTGGTCGCCTACGCCGCACTCGGCGGTCGCAGGGTCCGGCGCCGTCGGGCCGAACGGTGGCGCAGGCGGTGCTGGCTCACGGTCGAGCAACTCCGGCACGACGATCGGGTCGGCGACGCGCTGGTGGCCGTGATCGACAAGGTCGATCGGCGGCTCGTGGCCGATCGACAAGCCGCCGTGCAGATCGCAGCCTGACCCCCGACGCCCGCTGGGGTCGCGACCGGGCGGATGATGCCACCTGCACCGTCGACACCTCGGGATCTACGCTGGCCGCTGACGTCGCCGTCGGGAGCTGTCGTGAGCCAGAGCGTGGTGCTGTACGGGATGATGGGTGTGGGCAAGTCGACCGTGGCCCGCGAGCTCGGCGCACGGCTGGGACGTCGGGTGGCCGACAGCGACGACGAGCTACGTCGCTGGACCGGCCGGTCGATCCCCGAACTGTTCACCGCCCATGGCGTGGCTGGTTTTCGTGATCTCGAACGCCAGGTCATCGAGGAGCTCGCCCGGTTCCACGACCTGGTCATCGCGGTGGGCGGCGGGGCGGTGCTGCGCGATGACAACGTCGCCTCGCTGCTGCTGACCGGGGTGCTCGTGCACCTGCGCGCGCCCGCCGACGTGCTCGTCACCAGGCTGCGTGCTGAGGCCGACGACCGCCCGCTGCTCGCCGGAGACGACCTCGACGCCACGGTGCGCGCCACCTCGGCGTTGCGGGCCGCACGCTATGCCGAAGTGGCCGACGTCACCATCGACGCGGACCGCGACCTCGAGGTGGTGGTCGACGAGGTGCTGGCCTGGTGCCTGGCGCAGGGCGACGTGCTCACTCCCTCCGAGCACGAGCAGGTGATGCGATGAGCGCGACC
>SLLJ01000193.1 GCA_007134165.1 Nitriliruptoraceae bacterium
CGGCGTGGGGGCCGGGTGTCGTGGCGGTCGGTCGTGACGGGGATCGCGATGCGGCGGCGGTGTGGGTGTCCGAGGACGGGACGTCCTGGCAGCGGATCGCGCATGACGAGGCGGTCTTCGGAGGTGAAGGCAGCCAGGAGATGTCGGCGGTCGCGGCGTCGGACACGCTGCTCGTCGCTGCCGGTGCTGACCTGGGTGCTGGTGCAGCTGCTGCGGTCTGGACCTCCTCGGACGGTCGCTCCTGGGGGCGTGTCGCGCACGACGAGGGCGTCTTCGGTGGGCAGAGCCTCCTGCGGACGAGTGCGGTGACCTCGGGTGGCCCCGGATTCGTAGCCGTGGGTCAGGGCTACCTGCCGGACGCGGCGGCGGCCGTGTGGACCAGTCCGTAGGCGACGGTCGTCAGCACCGCGGTGCCGGTATTCCACGGTTCGGCCTTCACCTGGGCAATTCTGAGGGGTCCCGTCGATCCTGAGGCGAGCAGGCGCACGAGGGCGAGCAGCAGTCACGACGCGCGGGGGTCCGGCGGGTGCGGGCGGGTGAACCCGTAGCTGCCGTCGGCCCCGATGGGGGTCTCTTCACGCCTGGGTGCGCACGTGGCTCGTCCGCCACGACCCGACCGACGAGAGCTGGGCTCGGTCGCACCGTCCGCGCACGAACGGACCTTGGCCAATCGCGCCGAACTGTCAGAACGAGCCGCTTCCTGCTCAAGGCGCGCCGACAGCTTCCGGCCGAGCCCCGGGGCGTGAGCTCGGCGCGGTGAGCGATCGCGTGGGAGCTGACCAAACTCGACATCGGTGACCCCCACCACCCCGTAGCCGTCCACCCCCGACCAGCCACACCCCGCCCGACAGCGACCGGCCTGAGCGGCCGGATCGAGCGGATCCGGCTCACCCGATTGCGACGCGCGGTTGCGCGTTGTCGTCCGCCGCCTCACCTGGCCTGACGAGCTCATCTGCGAGGAGGGCACCGTCACCTTCATCATCGAGGACCAGGAACTCGTCGTCACCCACCAGGACCGCGAGATCTCACGCCACCCCCACCCGCTGAGGCAACGATGTCCTGGCGGTACCCGCCACGCACCAAGCGGAAACGTTGTGCTGGCAGGTGTGAGGTAGGAACCGAAGCCAGCAGGTCGGTGGCCGGTCGTCGCACGTGCCGGGTGGGGGGGTGCGGCACGTACCCGGCCGACTCCACGAATCAGGCGCCGTGCAATCAACTGGTCGATGCCAAGCCGTTCGGAGAACACGCCGAAGACCGGCAGGGGGCTGCTGTTCGACCACCTTTCCGCGTCTACGATGCAAGCAGACGTACCGCGCACCCTCACACCGGACCTGCGATGCCACCCGAGGTCCCTGCCGAGCTCGACGCCAAGCGGCGTCGGATCGTGGCTGAGCTCGGGCAGATGGGTTTCGTGCTGCCAGGCTCGATCAGCGTGCGCACGGTGACCTGTGGGCGGCCCACCTGCCGGTGTGCGACCGATCCCGACCAGCGTCACGGCCCCTACATCCAGTGGTCGCGCACCGACAGGGCCCGCAAGGTCAACAGGATCCTCACCCCCGCACAGCTCGAGACCTACCGGCCCTGGATTGACAACCTCCGGCGGCTGCGTGCCCTAACCGGAGAACTCGAAACCCTGTCCCTTGACGCCGTGCATGCCGCAGAAGGCTGGAAACGCTCGACCAACCCAGAGCCCTCCGCCACGTGCGGAGCGGCACCGTGACCGAATTGGTGCAGGCGGAGGTCGGACTCGGCGTGCTGACCTCGGGGAGCGGCACCGACACCGACACCGCAGTGCGGACCCCGGTTCTCTGGGCCGTTGCAGGGATCGGTGGCCGCCGCGCTCCTGCGGTCGGGTGGACGGGGCACGCCTCCCGCTGGCGTCGATCGCGCCAACGGCGCGCGGTCCGCTCCTCCGAGAGTCCAGGCTTCGCATCGTGCGTGGGCGGCCCTCGATGAGCAGCGACCCGCGGTCGCTGGATGGGTGGCGGATCATCAGGGCCTCGTCGATGGCTGGCTCGCACGGTGAGCCGGCCGCGGGAGCCTGCCCGAGGACTGGGCGGTGTCGTCGTGCTCCGGCGCAGCGATCTCGTCCGGATCGGGTGAGGTCGTCAGGCGTGTGAGCGGCTGAGGTGGCGCGGACGCCTGCCGAGGTTTGTGAGGCCCCGATGCAGCTGGTGACGACCGCGTTCAACGTCGTGCTCGTGGTCTTCATCGCCTCGACGATGCTGGCGGCCGGCCTCGGCACCCGGATCGGCGAGCTGGGGACGGTGCTACGCCAGGGTCGGCTGCTGGTGCTCGTGCTGAGCGCCAACCTCGTCGTGGTGCCGCTGCTGGGCTTGGGCGTGGTCACGGTGTTCGGTCTGAGCACGGCCGCGGCCATCGCCCTGCTGCTGGTGGCGGCATCGCCCGGGGCGCCGTTCGGCGCGAAGCTCGCGATGATCCAGCGTGGTGAGGTGCTGACCGGTTCGACCCTGCAGGTCCTGCTCGCCGCGATCGGCTCGGTGAGCTTCCCGGTCACGGCCAACCTGCTGATGGGCTGGGCCGGCATCGGCGGCGAGCTGAGCCTGCCGGTCGGGGATCTGGTTCGTAGCGTCGCGATCCTGCAGCTGGTTCCCTTCGCCGTCGGCCTGGCGATGCGCCACTGGACCGACCCGGTGGCCATGACCTGGCTGCCCGGCACCGAGCAGGTGTCGTCGCTGTCCTTCGCTGCGGTTCTGGTGCTCGGGATCGGCAGCTCCTGGGAGCAGCTCGTGTCGCTGCTCGGCAGTCGCACGCTGCTGGCCGCGGGCGTGTTCACGCTGCTGTCGGCGGTGGCGGGCGGTGTACTGACCACCGGCCCGCGCCTGCGTCGCACCACGTTCGCTGGCATCGCGCCCCTGCGCAACGCCGGCCCGGCCTTCGCGGCCGTGGCGATCGCGTTCTCGAGCGACCCGGAGATCCTGGCGGCGCTGTCCGGGATCCTGCTCGTCGGACTGGTGCTGTGCCTGCCGACGGCAGCCCGGCTGGCCACGACCCGACCCGACCAGCCCCCGCGCGAAGCCGTGACCGGCTGAGGCAGGCGGGCTCAACGCGAGCGCTCGTAGGCCCGGGTAGCAGCCCGGTTCGTCACGAAGATCCGCTCCGGTCCCACGACGTCGGCCAGCCCGTCGCGCGCCAGCAACTCCGCGATCGGGTGGCGCACGCGGCTGAACGCGATCACCACGTCGCGGGCAGTCGCCGCGCCGATCGCCTCCGACAGCGCGTCGGCCGCGGAAGGGCCGATGTCACGGACCGCCTCGAGGTCGATGACCACCCACCGGGTATCGGGGGCGCGCACGGCGGCGGTCAGGATCGCGCGGACCTCGTCGGCGTTGGCGAAGAACAATGGACCCTCCGGACGCAGGGTCTTCAGCCCGGCTGGCGGCTGGTCGCTGTCCCCGGCCGTGTACCTGCCCTCGGACCCCTCCGGAGGGACACCCAGCGTCGCGAGGCTTGCGTGGCCGGACGGCCCGACGCACCACCTCGCTGGGGCGGTGCCGCCGGGCTGGACATCTGCTCAACACACCGTGGGCCAGCGGCGTAGACTTCCGAGCGAGGTTCGCCGGGAGGCTGGGCGGCGGTCAGATCCGCCAGGATCTGGGGGTGCGCCAGGAGCCGTCCGAGCGGTCGTCGTGGTTTGCCGTGTCGAGGTGCCTCCCCGCAGGAGTGGGTCGTTGTCGGTCGCCATCGAGGGGTCACCGCTCGGGGGTGTGAGCTCGCAGCGGTTCCAACCTCCGGCCATCTCCCCCCTCGATCTTCCCCGGGAGCGCCTGGTCGCCACCCTGAGCCGCGATCCGCTGCGGGTCACGCTCGTGCTCGCCCCGGCTGGCTTCGGCAAGACGTCCTTGCTGGCCGCCTGGGTGGCGCAGATGCCGGGCGGGACGGTCGCCTGGCTGAGTCTGGACCGCCACGACAACGATCCAGGGCAGCTGTGGTCAGGGATCCTCGGGGCGCTGCGCGCCACGGGACGCTTCGCCTCCGGCTCGGTGATCCAGGGTCTGCTCGCGCCGGCCGACGAGGTGGACCCCGGGTTCATCGACGAGGTGATGGCCCAGGTGGCCGAAGATCCCGAGCCGCTGTGGCTCGTGCTCGAGGACCTCCAGGCACTTGAGCGCTCCGCGGTGCTCTCGTCGCTCGAGCTGCTCGTGCGCCGGGCGCCGTCGAACCTGCACCTGGTGCTCTCGGGCCGCGCCGAGCCGCCGATCGGGATCCCTCGGCTCCGCCTCCAGGGGGCCGTTCGGGAGCTGCGGACCCAGGACCTCGCGTTCACCATCGAGGAGGCCGCGGAGCTCCTGCGCCGTCAGGACATCGAGTTGCCGGCCGCCGATCTCGACCTGCTGCACACCCGCACCGACGGTTGGGTGGCCGGGCTGCAGATCGCCTGCATGGCGGTCGCCGGCGGCGAGGAGCCCGGGGAGTTGCTTGCACGGTTCGATGGCGACGACCACGAGATCGCCGGCTACCTCATGACCGAGGTCATGGAGGGCCTGCCGGAGCCGACCCGCAGGTTCCTGCTGCGGACCAGCGTGTGTGCGCAGCTCAGCCTCGGACTCGCGCAGCGGCTCGGCGACCGCCCGGATGCCGGCAGGGTGCTCGACGAGCTCGTGCAGCGCAACGTGTTCACCCGCCGGCTGGGCCGCGGTCGCCACGCCTACCGCTACCACGAGCTCCTGCGCACGTTCCTGCTGTCGGAGCTGCGACGCGAAGACCCACGAGCCGAGCGTGAGCTGCAGCACACCGCGGCGAACTGGTACGCGGCGCAGGGAGACCATCTGCATGCGATGGAGCACCTCGTGGCCGGGGGCGACGCCCAGCGTGCCATCGAGGTGGCCCGTGACCACGGGCTCTCCGCGGTCCTGACCGGTCGGTCGCGCCGCCTGCACGCGATCCTGACCGACCTGCCGGAGACGGCACGTCACGATCCGCTCGTGTCCCTGCTGCTCGCTGCGGCGGCGCTCGAGCTCGATCGGGCGCAGGAGGCCGACCGGTGGCTGACCCACCTCGACCTCGATGCGATCTCGCGCGACCCGGATACCCACCTGGCGGTGATGGCGGCAGCGGTCGGCATGGCCCGCGCCCGGCTGGACCTCGACGTCCGGTCTGGCCTCACCCGGCTGGAGCGGTCTCCCGCGGGAGCGACCGGCGATGCGGACCTGGACATGTACGCCCTGCAGCAGCGCGGGGTCGCGCGGCTGTTCGTCGGTGACTACGAGGGGTCGGTGACCGACCTGCAGCAGGTGGCCGCACGGGCGCGTGTCAGCGGACGTGACGCCATGCTGATCGCCTGCCTGTCGTTCCTCGGCGGCACCTTCGTGAGCATGGGGGATCTGCCTGCGACCCGTGAGCACGCCGGCGAGGCCGTCGCCATCGCCGAGCGCCGCGGGTGGGGACGCTCGCCGTCGCTCGCTCACGCCCACATGTTGCTGGGCTGGACGGCCTCCCTGCGTGGCGATGTCGCGGGGGCGCAGTTGGCCGCCAGCCGGTCGCTCGCGTCGCTCGCCCAGCACAACGATCCCGACGTCGAGCTCGCCGCCCGCAGTCTCGAGCTGCACCTGCTCGTCCACCGCGACGACGCCTTCGGGGCGCTCCAGCGCTACCTGAAGCTCTACGAGCGGCTCGCGGACGCGGACGTGTCCCCGGC
>SLLJ01000446.1 GCA_007134165.1 Nitriliruptoraceae bacterium
GCCGATGTTCCTGTACTGATCCTGCCCGCTGCTCACCGCGCGCCCCCGGTCACGGTTGCCGGGGGCGCGCGCTATGCGTCGTCGGGGTGCGCCCAGAGCGACGTTACTGGGTACAACCTGTGTCCAGTCTGGGGATCTCCTGTGAGTTGCCTGTGACTTGCGCTGTCCCTCTTGTCAGCACTCTTCGCGTCGCGTAGCTTTGTCTTCGTCGCCCGAGAGCACTACGGAAACACCCCGGGCGGCCGGAGCGGAACCGGAGCAGGGTCCGCGACGACAGTAGAACGGATCGACGGGTCCCCTGCTGGACGGCCGGGCCGCAAGGTTCGCGCCAACGCCTCGACCGCCGCTGCCCCCGGCGGAACGGGTGGCATCGAGCGCCGTAGCGTGACGGTGTCAGCGGAACGGCTGCGCTCGGACCGACGTCCTCGAGTGCGCCCGGACGCGCGGAGCCTCGACCACCCGTAGAACGGCGGTCGGGGCTTCGTGGTATTCAGCCACCGTGTTCGGCTGCCAGTCGCACGACCAACATCTCAGCCGCCGCGAGGACCTCGCGACTCAGTGCCGCCCCGACCTCGAACTGCGTGCCCTCAACGGCCAGCACCGTGACCTCGGCGGGCCGCCGCCCGAGCGCCCGGGCCAGGGCCAGGGTCGTCGCCAACCCCAGATCGTGGGTGCCCCCGGCCACCGGCACCGGTAGCTCGTCGGGATCCCGGAACACGTGCACGTGGCCGGGCACCGCGCCACCCACGCACGCGTCCACCACGATCAACTGCTCGGCCTTGTCCCACGCCGGCAGCGTGAGCAGGGCGCTGGGATCGGCCGTGGTCGCCACCACCTCGACGTCCTCGACTCCGCGCAGACGCACGCCGAGCTGCTCGGCGACCAGCAGGCCCACCGCGTCGTCGCCACGGTCGGGGTGACCGATCCCGGCGATCAGCACCCGCGTCACCCGCGGTCCACCTCGAGGGTCAGGAAGTGGGTCGAGCAGGAGATGCAGGGGTCGTAGTTCCGGATCGCCTGCTCGGACTGCCACTGCAGTTCATCGTCGGGCAGGTGCACGTGCCGCTGCACGAACCCGGCCAGGTCGGCCTCCATGGCTGGCTGGTTCTGGGCCGTGGGCGGGGTGATGACCGCGTCGGTGATCAGCCCCTGCGCATCGATCGCGTAGCGGTGGTAGAGGATGCCGCGGGGCGCCTCGGTGACCCCGTGGCCGACCCCTTCACGGGGCTCGACGGCGACCGCCGGCTCGTCGGGCCGCTCGTAGACCTCGATCAACCGCTGGGCCTCGCTCAGGGCCTCCACCAGTTCCACCGCCCGGACCAGGATCGAACGGAACGGGTTGCGTTCGGGGGCGATGAGCCCGACCTCGGCGGCCAGGTCGGCGGCCGGCGGCGAGAGCCGGTCGGCGTTGAGCGCGAACCGAGCCTGGGGCCCGACCGCGTAGGTGGCACCGGTCACCATCCGCCCGTGCAGCGCCGTGGAGTGCGGGACGTGATCTTCACGGAACCAGCGTGGCCACTGTTGCACGGGGATGTCGAGCCCGTCGGAGGCCACCACGCGGCCGTCCTCGAGCGGGTAGCCGGGATCTGCCTGCCCGCCGACCCCACGGTCGGGGCGCAGCGCGACGTACACGTGGTGCTGGTTGAGCTCAGGGAACGGGAAGGTGGCCACGGCCCGCACGGTGTCCTGGGCCGCGTCCAGCGCCCAGGCCAACTCCGGCAGCAGCTCGCGCAGCTCCCGCACCAAGGGTGCCCGGTGGAAGCCGCCGACGCGCACGTTGATGGGGTGGATGGCGCGGCCGCCGACGACCTCGAGCAGCCGGTTGCCGAGCTTGCGCAGCCGCAGGCCACGTTCGACGAGCTCGTGGTGGTCGGCCGCCATCTCGATGGCGCTCTGGTAGCCGAGGAAGTCGGGGGCGTGCAGCAGGAACACGTGCAGCACGTGCGACTCGATCCATTCGGCGCAGTACAGCAGCCGCCGCAGCACCCGGATGGCCGGTGGGGCGTCCACCCCCAGGGCATCCTCGATCGCATTGATCGCGGACAGCTGGTAGGCGACCGGGCAGATCCCGCAGATGCGGGCGGTGATGTCGGGTGGTTCGAGGTAGGTGCGTCCTCGCAGCATCGCCTCGAAGAACCGGGGCGGCTCGTAGATCTCGAGGGAGACGTGCTCGACGTGGTCGTCGCGGATGCGCACGCGCATCGCTCCCTCGCCCTCGACACGGGCGAGCGCAGCGACGCTGATGTCACGGTCGTGGCTGTGGCTCACGTGGTGGCCTCCTCGCGCGCAGCGGCGATCGAGTCCCGGCGCCTGGCCTCGGCACGGAACTCCGGCGCGTCGGCGTTGAACGTGCGCAGCAGCCGCGCAAGGTCGTCGTCGTCCACACCGAGCTCATCGTGCAGCCGGTCGCTCAGCGAGGCGGTGTTGGGCGTCTCCATCGGACCGAAGCAGCCATAGCAGCCCCGGTTGAACGCCGGGCAGCGCGCCCCGCAGCCGGCCTGGGTGATGGGCCCGAGGCAGGGCGTGCCGTGCGCGACCATCACGCACACCGCACCCCGCAGCTTGCACTCCAGGCACACCGCATGCGGCGGGGTGACCGGCTTGCGCCCGGCGAGCAGCGCCGAGACGACCTCGAGCAGCTGGGGAACCTCGACCGGACAGCCGCGCAGCTCGAAGTCGACCGGCACGTGCTGGGCGATCGAGGTGGATTCTGCCAGCGTGGACACGTACTCCGGATGCGCGTAGACCAGGTTGGTGTAGGCCTCGACGTCAGCGAGGTTGCGCAGCGCCTGGATCCCCCCGGCGGTGGCACACGCCCCGATGGTGATCAGCGTGCCCGAGATGCTGCGCACGTGGCGGATGCGCTCGGCGTCGGCCGGCGTGGTGATCGAACCTTCGACCAGCGACACGTCGTAGGGTCCCGGCGCGACCTCGCGGGTGGCCTCCAGGAAGTGGGCGATGTGCACCTCCTCGGCCAGCGTCAGCAGCTCGTCCTCTGCGGAGAGCAGGGACAGCTGGCAGCCGTCGCACGAGGCGAACTTCCACACGGCCAGACTGGGTCGACTCACAGCTCACGCTCCTCGAGCAACTCCGACACCTCCGGCCAGGCGAACACCGGGCCGTCCCGGCACACGAACACCGGACCGAGCTGGCAGTGCCCGCAGGTCCCCAGCGCACAGCGCATGTTGCGCTCGAGCGTGACGTAGAGGTGGTCGGGATCCACCCCCCGCTTGACCAGCGCGTCGGCCGTGTGCCACATCATGGCCTCGGGCCCGCAGGTCAGCACGGTCGCCCCGTCGGGGTCGAAGGGCACCCGCGGGATCAGCTTGGTGACCACCCCGACCCGACCACCCCACCCGCGTACCGCACTGTCGACGGTGACGTGCACGTCGATGGCCGGGTTGCTCTCCCAGCGGTCGAGGTCGTCACGGAACACCAGGTCGCGGGGGCTGCGCGCACCGACCAGCAGCGCGATGCGGTTGAAGCGCTCACGTTGGGCCAGTGCGGCCATGATCGCCGGACGCACCGGCGCCAGGCCGATCCCGCCGGCCACGATCACCAGGTCGCGCCCCTCGGCGTCGTCCAGCGGCCAGCCGCGCCCGTAGGGTCCGCGAATGCCGATGGTGGCCCCGGGTTGCAGTTCGTTCAGCGCCCGGGTGACCCACCCGATCGCCCGGATGGTGTGCGACAGCAGCTCGGGGGTGGCCGGGTCCGAGGAGATCGAGATCGCCGCCTCCCCCACCCCGTAGACGTACACCATGTCGAACTGCCCGGCGGTGAAGGCGATCGGTGCCTCCGCCGGACGCACATCGAGGGTCACGATGTCGTGGGTCTGCTGACGGATGGTCGAGACCACGTAGGGTCGTGCGGTCAGCGGGTCGCGCAGCGGCAGGTCAGGCGCGATGGTCATGGGCATGTCCGCTCACGATCTGGAGTCGGGCGTGGCGTAGCCGGTCGGCGACCAGCTCGGCCACCCGGCGAGTCAGCTCCAAGCCGAGTACCGGGTCGGCATCGATCAGGGCGCGCAGGTGCCTCGCATCGAGCGCGATCGCCCGGACCGGGGTGCGACAGTGGGCGTCGAACGCCCACCGGTGGGGTGGGAACAGCCAGGACCAGCCCAGCGCATCACCGGCATGCAGGCTCTCGAGCACCAGTGGCGTTCCGGCACCGGCCACCTCGAGGTCGACGTCACCGTCAAGTAGCAGGTAGAAGCTCTCCCCTGGCCCGCCCTGCCGGAACGCGTAGCGATCGGCGTCGCACTCGACCACGGCACCTCCTTCGGCCAGCCGTTCGAGATCCTCCCGCGAGATACCGGCGAGGAACGGGTGCTCGGCCAGCCGGGCGACCACCGCATGCACGTCGCCGGTCGGCAGCGCCCGGGCGTTGCGAGCCGGCAATGCCGGAGGGTCGGTAGGTCGATTCATGGGGCGGGCTTTCGTCCGTCGCTGGCCCGGATCGCGGCGACCTCCTCGGTGAGGTCGATCCCCACCGGACACCAGGTGATGCACCGACCGCACCCCACACACCCGGAGGTGTCGAACTGGTCGATCCAGGTCGCGAGCTTGTGGGTCAGCCACTGCCGGTAGCGGGCCCGGGTCGAGGTGCGCACGGAGGTCGGGCCCGCGTGGCTGAACTCGATCGTGAAGCACGAATCCCACCGTCGGTCGCGGCTGGCCCGCTCTCCGGTGAGGTCGGTGGTGTCCTCGACGTTGGTGCAGAAGCAGGTCGGGCACACCATCGTGCAGTTGGTGCAGGCCAGACAGCGGGTGGCGACCTCCTCCCAGCGGGGATGCGACAGGTTGCCCATCAGCAGATCGTGCACATCCTCGACGTCGAGGTGGCGACCCATCTGCTCGGTGGCCGCAGCCAGCGACGCGTCCCGTGCGGCGTGGTCCTCGGGGGTGGCCGCCCGGTGGTCGAGCGCGTCGAGCAGCCGGCTGCCCTCCTCGGTCCCGGCCCGCAGCAGCAGCCGATGCTCCCCCTCGAGCAGTTCGGTCATCACCAGGTCGGCGCGGGCCACCGGCGTGGGCCCGTCGTCCACGACGCCGGGACCCGTACCCATCGATGCGCAGAAGCAGGTGCCCGCGGGCCGGTGGCACTCGGCGGCGATGAGCAGCACCTGCTCGCGGTAGGCGGCGTAGACGCGGTCGGCGGCCAACCCCTCGAGCAGGACCCGGTCCTGCACCCCGATGGCGGCCAGCTCGCACGGCCGGACGCCGAGGAACGCGATCCGCTCCTCGGGGGCGGGCGGTTCGACGACGTGGAACACCGCGTCGCCGTCGCTGACCGCCTCCCAAAGGTGCTGGCGCGGGGGGAAGAGCTCGCGCTTCGGACTGTGCGGACCGACGGTGGTCGCGAACAGCGCCTCGTCCTCCCGCCGTTCGAGTCGGTAGGTCCCCGGCCCCTGAAGGTCCTGCCACCCCACCGGAAGGTCGTCGACCCGGGCGAGGTCGTCGTGTACCACCACCCCGTCGCGGACCGTGGGTCCGACCACGCGGTAGCCCTCATCGCGCAGCAGCGCGATCAGCGACCCCAGATCGGACGGAGCGATGACACCCGGTGCAGCCACGTGAGCGGCCTTTGTGTTCGACTCCGCACTGACGCTACGCACCGGCTGCTGACCGGACAAGGGTCGATGGACCCGGCCCTGATCCACC
>SLLJ01000395.1 GCA_007134165.1 Nitriliruptoraceae bacterium
AGGGGTACGGACCGCTGACCGGCAGCGCAGAGCGTCGCGCCGACCGCGCCTCCAAGGGTCTGCGCCCCGTGCCGCGGCTGGCGATCGTGACCGCCTCGGGCCGGCTCGACCACGACCTGCGCGTGTTCAGCGCCCCCGACGAACGACCGCTGGTGCTCACCAGCGAGCACGCCGACCCGGCGGCACTGGACGCGATCGAGAACCTCGCCGAGATCCACCGGCTCCCCGGTGGGCAGCTCACCATCGACGCGATCACCTCGACCCTGGCCAGCCTCGGCCTGCGTCGCGTCCTGCTCGAGGGTGGTCCCCGGCTCAACCAGCAGGTCCTGGCCGCCGGCGCCCTCGACGAGGTGTTCGTGACCATCGCCCCGACGCTGGTCGGCGGCGAGGTACGCCGCATCATCGCTGGTGATGACGAAGCGGCCACGCCACTCGAGCTGATCAGCGCCTACGAGCACGGTGGCGACCTGCTGCTGCGCTACCGCACCCGCCGCTGACCCCGGACGCGGCCAGCACCGTCCGGCTCACCGTGGCTGCGAGACCCGCGGACGCAGCGACGACCGGCGCTCCCGGCGGTCCGGTCCCCGCCGGGTGCCGCCGTCACCGCTCGAGACGTTGCCGCTCACCACGCCGTCACGACCTGGTTGCTGCCGGCCTGCTTCGCGGCGTACATCGCCCGGTCCGCCCGGGAGTAGGCCTGCGCGAGCGGGTCGGGCTGCGAGGCGTCCACCTCGGCGATGCCGAAGCTGGCGGTCACCCGTAGCTCGTTGCCTTCGTGGTGGATGACCGCCGCCTCGATGTCCGTGCGAAGGCGATGGGTGATCTCCATGGCGGTTGGGGGATCTGCATCGACGAGCAGCAGGAGGAACTCTTCGCCGCCCCAGCGCGCGAGCGCGTCGGTCGCGCGCACCCCGCCGCGCAGCACGGCGCTGACCTGGCGGAGCACGGCATCTCCCGCGGGGTGCCCGTCGCGGTCGTTGATGGCCTTGAACCGGTCGAGATCCGCGATGACGAGGAACGCACGCCCGTGCTCGCGGCGGATGCGCTCGACCTCGTGCTCGAAGACGAGGGTGAAGCGGCGCCGGTTGGGCAGGCCGGTGAGCTGGTCGTGCAGGGAGAGCTGATCCAGCCGGTGGTTGGCACGCTCGAGCAGCAGGGCGTCGGCGTACTGGCGGAACTGGGCGTTGTAGAGTAGGGAGGAGATCAGCACGGCCGTGACCAGCATGACCCCGCTGTTGGCGAGGTTGGCGGTGAGTAGCGCGGTGTCGTCCTGCAGCGCGACGAGCCCCACCAGGAACACCCCGAACGGCACCGCGAGGACGATCAGGTTCACCGGCGGGCGGATCAGCAGCACCACCGAGACGATCAGCATCGCCAGCGTGAAGGTCAGGATGTCGCCCGAGCGCAGCTGATCGAGGACCGCCACGCCGGCAAGCGCCCCCACGCCGGCGACACCGATCAGGCTCAGCACCACCTCGTTGGCTCGGCTGGCAGCGAGCAGCGTCGCGCGGTCAGGGACGGTGGCCCTGTCGGCAGGGGCGATGTCGCCGGGGTCGATCGGGATCGGCAGGCGGTGTTCGACGCGGTGCACGTAGACGATCCCCACCGCCCAGCACCCCAGCATGGCCAGACGCAGCAGCAGGTAGTTGACCGGCAGCCAGACTGGCTCACCGGCGCCAAGCGCCGCCCCCTCCACCCCCGAACGTGCCCGCTGGATCGACGGCACATCGATGAGCAGCAGCATCAGCAGGTGCAGGGCGGCCAGCACCGGCAGGTAGCGCTGCATGCGTCGGATGGTGATCTGGTCCAACCGGAGCCGCACCACCGCCAGGTCGTGGGCGTCGAGCCGACCCGCGTACTGCGCGTGCGCACCTCGCGGCGTCAACGGCAGACGTCGGCGCGATGAAGCCCCGGCGTCGGGCGGGTCCGTCGATCCCGGCGCTGTAGGCACGCGAGTCCTCGGCTGGTCGGTCATCGGGGCCGCACCGGGTGACCGCGGCGGGCTCCCGCGGGACGCGACCACCGTAGAGGTCCAGGGTCCTGTGCGACGTCGATTGTCGCACGACCGCCCGGTGCGCCCATGCGGCCGTGCGACACGACGAGGTGGAGGGCGACGGGGTCCCGCCGGCCCGAGCGACGCGGTGTCCGTACGGGCCGACCTGTGGGATACTCAAGTGTCGAGGAGTCCGCCGATGCGACGTCTGCTGCCACTGGTGGTCGTCGCGCTGCTGGTTGGCGGGACGGCCGGGGTGTTGATCTGGTCCGTACCGTACGCCGCGACGGCACGGTCGCTGCACCTGTTCGAGCAGGAGACGCCCACGGCTCTGATCGGTGGATCAGCGCAGCAGGGCGCTGGCCTGCTCGGCCTCGATGTCGTGACCCTCGACGATGGTCGCGTCGTGGAAGTCCACCGCCGGGGGCAGCCGCGTGTGCAGTGGCCCCAGCCGGTCTTCCTCGTCGGCGAGCACGGCGCGAGGTTGGCCGATGAGCCCCCGTCCAGCGGCGTGTGGCGACCCTTCGCACTGCGGGCACTGGCCGGCTGGACCGGTGCGCTGCTGATCCTGGCGGGCCTCCTGCCGTGGCTGGCCCGTCGGACTCCCGGAGCGCTGCAGCATCTCGGATTCGTCATCTTCGGGCAGCGTGATCCCGCTGCCCGACCGGTCATCTGGGTGCCCGGCGCTGGTGGTCATGGGTCGGGCGGCGGCCAAGTCCCGCCCCTCGTGCCCTACAACCCCGCGTGGGATCCGGACCGACGCATCCGGTGAACCCCGCACCCGCGACCGACGCACCGCAGGCCAGGTCGTTCGTTGGGGACAGCAAGGAAGGGCTCGACGATCCGGGACCAGCCCTACGCGGGGTCGTAGCCCGTGACGGGACGGGGATGCAGCTACCGGTGCAGACCCACCGACCCCTGTCCGGTCGGCCGGGTCCCCCAGGCCACGCAGACCGCGCCCCAGGCCGCGCAGACCGCCCCCGGGGCAGGTCATCATCGCCGGACTCGACCTTCACGACGATCAGATCCTCCTCAGGTGAGATCCGTCGCAGCAACCACGTCCGGGGAGCAGGACGTGCCTACCAGGATCGGCCGCCCCCGCCTCCGCCACCGCTGCCCGCGCCGCCCTCACCGCCGAAGCTGCCGCCGAAGCCGCTCTCGGAGCCCTGGTCGGAGCTCGACGTCGGCGCCGTGCAGGTCGCGTGGTGAAGCTGCCGGAAGTGCCGGGGGGCGGAGCTCGCCGTGGTCCAGTCGTCGGGTGCGTGCTGTCGCATCAGCGGACCGAAGCGCTCATGCCAGGCTTCCCCTCGGCCGAGCGCGACGGCGCAGGGCAGCAGGGTCACCGCCGGGTGCCGATGGTCGGTGTCGTCCTGGGCGGCAGCCCAGGTCATCTGCTCGGCCTCGACGGTGTCGAGGTAGTGATCGAAGGCCTCGGCCAGGCGCATGAGGTCGACGCCCTCGGCGGTCAGCGGGGTGCCACGACCCGCCCACAGCAGCCGGTAGCTGCCGGCCACCGCCAGCACGACCAGCAGGACCGCCAGGCCCGTCCAGAACGTCAACGGTATGGCGACCACGCCGACCACCGCCAGCGCCAGGGCGCAGGCCGCGGCCACGCCCCACAGCACCGGCAGACGGCCCAGCCGAACGCGCAGGGTGGGGTCGCGGGCGTCGAGTCCTGCCTCGGTGAAGACGTTGCGTGCGCAGCGTTCGAGCACCCGCTGTGCGCTGGTGAGCCGGTCAGCGACGCCGACGCCGTAGGCGTCGGTCATCTCCAGCGGCAGCAGGGTGCGCAGGGGTGCATCGAGGTCCTGCCCACGGTCCTCGACGGGCAGGAACTCGGCGCGGTCCGCGGCCAGGTGCGCCTCGATGGCGCCCCGCTGCGAGGCCCGGATCCGCCGGCTGAGCAGCAGCTGGTCGCCTCGGGTGTGGCGGAACAGCAGCCCGGCGACCTCGACCGGCTCGAGGTTCTCAGGGGGATGCACCAGCACGGTCGGGTAGTCCTGGCCATGCATCCGCTGGCGGTGCGGACCATCGATGAGCGAACGCTCATACAGTACGACGCCGGCCACCGGCAGGGCGACCAGCAGCGCGAGCAGCATGCCGGCCACCGATCGTGGCAGCGTCAGGCGAGGAATCGCCCATCCGGACCAAGCGGCTCGCTGCGCCCGACCGGCGGCTCGAAGCTGAAGGCCGCGACCGGGAACTGCAAGGCGATGGTCGCGCCGCTTCGGTCGCCGAACGGACCCAGGTTCGCACGCAGCACCTCGTCGTCGAGCCGCACGGCGTCGTCGCAGGATCGTCGGGAGCCCGCCGGCCCCCACACACGCTGCGTGGTCAGGGTCGCCTGGTGTCCGGATCGCCACGCTCACCTGCTCGATGCGGGTCGGCCAGTCGAACCCAGGCACGTTGATGCGGGTCTCGGCCATCTCGGCGTTGGAGGACGGACGCTGGGTCCAGCTCGGCGCCCGGTAGCGCAGGTGGTAGCGGTAGGTCCCGGGTTCCAGCCACACGTTCAGCGACCCGAAGCGCACGTGGTGGCGGCCGGACTCGCGCCAGGTGCGGATGACCGCGTCCTCACCGTCGACCGTCGCGTCGAGCACCTCGTAGTCGCGGTCGTGCCGCGGCTGAGGACCCTCCTCCTCCCTCCTCTTCCTCCGTGAGGTCCCTCCCCCGGGCTCAGCACGGGAACCTACGACAAGGACCCGGCAGGTCGTTGCGTTGCTGTCCCCTCGGGTGGCAGCTCACGGATGATGCCGCGGCGCGGACGCGAGAAGGTGAGGGCGATGTCCTCCTCGATGACCGTCGTCCCGTCGGGCGCGATCGACATGCGCAGATCGAAGGAGTCGACGACGAACGCACGGTCCAGGCGCTGCCAGGCATCGACGACCCCAGCCACCAAGCCGCCGATCACGATCACCACGGGCAGGACGCGGGTGATGCGCCAGCGCTCGGCATGGGTGAGCCGGTCGATCCACGACCTGACCGATTCCCACACGACCCACCCGGCGAAGCCGAAGAGAGGACCAGGGCGCCGATGACCAGGACGGTACCCGGTTGCACACAGCCCTCGATGGTTGTCCTGCCGGTGCCGCCGACGGTAGGAACCGCTGCCACCGCCGGTTAGGGACGAGCGCCTCGTCGGCCCGGGTGCAGGTGTCCTCTCGCGATCCAACCGGCGGACGCGCCCTCGGTGTCCGCGGCTGCGTCGAGGTGTCCGCGTGCTGGACGTGCACCTTGGGGACGCCGGTGCGGCCGGGAACCGGGCAGACTACGAACACGGTCTGAAGAAGCGGAGCCTCCATGCACGAGACCCCACCGGCGGACGGCCCCGCGTCCGACGACGCGGCGAGGGTAGCCGTCGTCCTGCCCTCCGAAGACCTGGCCAGCGTGCTGCCGTTCCCGGACCTGGCTGCGCACGTCGCGCCACCGCTGGCCCTGCCGTGCGTCTGGTCACCCAACGGCATGTTCATCCGGGTCATGCTGACCAACCTCGCCGAGGCCGAGATCAGCGGCGTGCGGATAACCGCGCGCACCACCGGCGGACAGCCGCTGTGGATGCAGGCCGCTCGGGACCACGACCTGACCCGCATCGCCCCACGCTCCACGATCATGATGGGGGTGCGAACCTTCGACGACGCGCCGGGTG
>SLLJ01000324.1 GCA_007134165.1 Nitriliruptoraceae bacterium
ACCACCAGCACCACGTCCAGAGCCGACACCCGAGCCACCACCAGCACCACGTCCAGAGCCGACACCCGAGCCACCACCAGCACCACGTCCAGAGCCGACACCCGAGCCACCACCAGGACCACGTCCAGAGCCGACACCCGAGCCACCGCCAGCACCACGTCCAGAGCCGACACCCGAGCCACCGCCGGCACCACCACGGGCACCCGAGCCGGAGCACCGCCCCGATGCGGATCGCCGCTCGAACGCCGCTGAGTTCGCCTGGCTGCGCCTCGAGAGCCCGCCGCTCGCCGCCAGCGAGCCAACTGCCGAGCAATCAGCGTTCGAACCGGCCCCTGACCCGCCAATCCACCCCCGTCCGGCTGAGTCCGGGGCAGACCTGCCCCGGCATCCTGACCGCCACAGGCTGCCCGACGAGCCGGCGCCAGAGGAGCCGGATGCTCCCGACGAGCCGGCACCCGCAGAACCGGACGCCCCCGCCTCCTCGCCGCCGACGCGCGAGGACGGCCGTAGCTCGGATTCCGACGTCAGCGAGTTCCTCCGGGAGCTGAGCCGACTGTCGTCCGACCAGTCCGAAGATCGACCCACCGGAACGAGCCAGCCGTCTGGCCAAGCACGCGAAACGCCCCGGGACGGCGGCGGAGACGAGCGCGGTGGGCAACGTCGGCGCCGCGGGCTGTTCGGCCGCGGCTGAACCCCAGGCCCTGCCGGATCAGGTCGGGTACTCGCAGGTCTCCTGAGGCCCGGGGTACCGCTGCTGAGCCTCCTCGATGACCCGCAGGGCGTCATCGCGCGAACGCCAGCCCCGCACGTCGACGAGCTTCTGCTCGAGGTCCTTGTAGATGGCGAAGAAGTGCGAGATCTCGTCGAGCAGATGATCGGGTACATCGCCGAGGAAGCGCAGATGCCGCCAGCGCGGATCGTGGTCGGCGACCGTGAGGATCTTCTCGTCGGGCCCCTTGTCGTCGCTCATGTCGAGCATGCCGAGCACCCGGGCACGGATCGTGCAGCCCGGGAACGTCGGCTCACCGAGCATCACGATCGCATCGAGATGGTCACCATCGAGCGCGAGCGTGTCGGGGATGAAGCCGTAGTCGCCGGGGTAGCGCACCGCGGTGAACAGCATGCGGTCGAGGTGGAAGGCTTGACGTTCGAAGTCCCACTCGAACTTGTTGCGTGAGCCCATCGGGACCTCGACGAACACCGGGATCGTCTCGTCACTCACGGCGTGTCCTCCTGCGGCCGCCCACCGGTCGACGGCTGCTCCGCGTCCACCCTAACGCACACCGGCCGGCCGTACGGCGCGCACCAACCACGGGGCCGACCGGCTCCGAAACCTTGCCGCCCACCCGCGACCTGGAGGTCCGCCATGCTGGAGATCGGTCAACCCGCCCCGCCCTTTGCCCTGCCCGACCAAGACGGCACCGAGGTCAGCCTCGCCGACCTGGCCGGCCAGCCGGTCGTCCTCTACTTCTACCCGCGTGACGACACCTCGGGCTGTACCACCCAGGCCTGCGGCATCCGCGACCAGTGGTCGGAGTTCGAGGCGGCCGGTGCCGCGGTGCTCGGCGTCTCGCCCGATCCGGTCGAGAGCCACGCGAAGTTCGCCGCGAAGCACGACCTGCCACACCGCCTGCTCGCCGACCCCGACCGCACCGTGATCGAGCCCTACGGCGCCTGGGGGATGAAGAAGATGTACGGCAAGGAGTACGAGGGCGTGATCCGCTCCTCGGTACTCATCGCACCAGACGGCACCATCGCCGCGCACTGGCCCAAGGTCCAGCCCAAGAAGCACGCCGATCAGGTGCTGGCCGCCATCGCCGAACTCGGCACCGACTGACCGCCGCGTGGGCATTCCCCGCGCTACCGGTCCCGTCGGTCCCGCCGGCGCGCGACCGACGGATCGTGCCCCGGCGGCCAGTCCTCCCCCCCAACGAGGGCTGCCACCTCGATGTTGCCGTCATCCCCGAATCGCTGGCCCACCTCAGCGTCTCCAGGCACGAACGCCAACGCCCGGCTGCCGTCGGCCAGAGCCGTGGTGACCGTGACCCGTCGCCGACCACTGCCGGCCTGCCAGCCCTGCGCAAGGGTGCCGGCGGGGGCGGTGATGGCCGCCAACCGACGCCGAGGACGGCCCAGCATCCACATCCGGGCAACCGCCTCCTGACCGGGGTAGCAGCCCTTGGCCAGGTGGACGTGCGAGGTGAGCAGCCCCAGCTCCTCCGGGAGGTGCGGGGCGGTCACCTCCACACCCCAGGCGGGGATTCCGTCGTTGATTCGCCACGCGTCGAGGTCGGTCGCGCTGCCCTGCCGGGCACCGACGTCGAGCAGTACGGCGACGACCTCGTCGAGCGCGTGCGCCGGTCCGACGATGTCGATGCTGCCCCCGTCACGCCCGATGACGAACAGCCGGTCACCCGCCGGGCGGACCGTGCCCGGTCGGGTCGCGAGATTGGCCGCCTCGGCGACCTTCGCCGCTTCGGACCCCCGCAGCGCCACCCCCACGTCGTCGGTGAGCGAGAAGCGGACATCGAGCAGGAAGGTCCGCCCCCCGAGCACCTCGACGACGGTGTCGGCGACCGTCCCATCGGGGGTCAGCAACGCCAGCCGGTCGGCGAGCACGGCGACGTCGAACATGGCCAGTGGGGCACCGTGCTGGTCGAGGTAGAGGCTGCCGTGCACGCTCCCGGCCGAGACGTCGGCCAGTGACTGGGTGGTGACGTCGTCGAGGTAGCGCAGGCGGTCTGCGCCGGTCACATCGACGCGACGGACCGGAGTGCGCACCATCACCGCCCCGTCGACGCCCGCTGCGGGCGCACGGACGTGGTCGGGGCGGACGGGGACCGGGTCGCTCACGGTGTCACCTCGAAGGTCGTCGGCGGGCTCGAGGGTACGACCCCACAACCGGAGTCTGCTCTGGGATACTCCCGGCAGGGCCGGCGCCGCGCGAGCGTCGGCACGGAAAGCAAGACGTGCAGTTCGCGACCGTCCTTTGGATCCTCACCCTGGTGCTGGTGGTGTTCACCGGCATCGCCGCGTTCCTACGCGCCCGGCTCGCGGGCACGCCGGTGGTCACCCCCGGTACGGCGGCGCCCGGCGATCAGCGAGTGATCGTCGGGGGCGTGGCCCGCCCGATCGACGGCACACGGCCGGGTCCGGTGTCCGGCGAGCCGGTGCTGATGGCGATCGCCACCCGGGTGGAGGAGATCCGGGAGCGTGACCGCGAGAACCGCACCCAGACCCGGCGCCACACGACGCCCGCCGGCCGGGTCGACACCCGCATCGCGCTGGTCGACGAACAACCCCCGCATGCGTGGGTGGCGCTCGACTCGACGTTGGTGACCAGCCTGACCGCCACGACACGCACGATCAAAGACCCCGGCCTCGGGATGCAGTTCTCGGTTGGCGCGGTGTCCTTCG
The DNA here is from genome assembly GCA_007134165.1 of Nitriliruptoraceae bacterium. Taxonomy (GTDB): domain Bacteria; phylum Actinomycetota; class Nitriliruptoria; order Nitriliruptorales; family Nitriliruptoraceae; genus SKJO01. Next base: position 3,418 of record SLLJ01000324.1, read on the forward strand.
GCACCGGCGGCAACGTGCACTTCGAAGAACAGTGCGTGCGCGACGGCGACCGGCTGTGGGCGTCCGGCACCCTCGAGCAGGCGCCCGACGGCAACCTCGCCTTCACCGGACGGGTGACGGCCTCCGACCGCTCGCCCGAGCGCCAACTCAAGGGCCGGACCCAGGCGGTGGTCGGCTTCGGCGTCATCACCGTGCTGCTCGCCATCGCCGCCGCGCTGGCCAGCGCCGGCGTGTTCGGCGGCTGAGCGCCGCGCCGGACCGGCCAGCAAGAACGCGCCGGACCGGCCAGCAAGTAGGCGTCGGACCGGCGACCGAGCGTGCGTCGAGCCGGCGACCCAGCGTGCGTCGAGCCGGCGAGCGAGCGTGCGTCGAGCCGTTCAACGGCAAGTCGAGCGACGAGAGGACGATCGATCACACACGACGGCTTGCCCACCGAGGACCACTCGCACACCTCGGGCGCACCGCTGACTCCCACCGCCCCGAGCCGACGTGAGCCGGTGCTCGACCTGCTGCGCGGCGCGGCACTGCTCGGCATCACGCTGGTCAACGTGCAGTTGATGGCCGGACCGGCGGTGTTCGCGCTGTTCGCCGGCGATCCGCTGCCGGATGCCGGACCGGGCGCGGGGTTCGTACGGGGTGCGATCAACCTGCTGGCGACCGGCAAGTTCGTGTCGTCCTTCTCGATCCTCTTCGGCCTGGGCGCGGCGATGATCGCGCTGCGGGCGGTGGAGGCCGGCGCGCATCCGGGCCGGCTGCTGGCCCGCCGCTACGGCCTGCTCGCGGTGCTGGGCCTGGCCCACATGGTGCTGCTGTTCCCCGGCGACGTGCTGTTCATCTACGGATTCTCGGGCTTCGTGCTGCTCGCCTTCCTGCGAGTTCGTGCCCGCACCGCTCTGATCCGGGCCGCAGGCCTGATCTTGCTCTCCACCCTGGCCTTCGCCGGCGCGACGACCGCACAGGCCGTCCTGGACGCCTCCCCTGACCCGGCCTGGATGGCCGAGGTGGCGGCTCGCGAGGCCGCCGCGCTCAAGGCCTACGCCGCCGGATCGCTGCCGGGAATCCTCGCGACCAACGCCTTCCTGGCCCTGTGGATCCAACTCGATCAACTGGTGGCGCTGCCGTGGTTCCTGGGACTGTTCCTGCTCGGGCTGGCCGCGACCCGGTCCGGAATGGTCGCCGACCTCGCCGGCCACCGGCCACGGCTGGTCCGGCTCACGCAGGTGTGCCTCCCCCTGGGCCTGGTGCTCAACCTGCCGCAGGTCGTTGCCTCCCCCGAGACGATGTCGACCGGAGAGCTCTCGCCGGTCATAGCGGTACTGGGGGCAGCGGCCTAGACCCTGGGCGCGCCGGTGCTGGCCGTGGGGTACCTGGCGGGGCTGGCCGTGCGGGGCCTGGACCGTGGGGTGGACCACGGTCTGCGTCGCCGTCTGGTGGCGCTTGGCAGCATCGCCCTGACCGGGTATCTCGCCCAGAGCGCGCTGGCCCTGCTGGTCTTCGGCGGGTTGCGGCTCTACGGGCGGCTGGGGGCGCTGGGCGAACTCGTCGTGGTCGCCGGGATCTGGACGGTGCTGCTCATCGCCGCCCCGTGGTGGACGTCGAGGTACCGCTTCGGACCAGTCGAGTGAGTCTGGCGCAGCCTGACCTACGGCCAGCGCCCGCCGCTGCGTCGAGCGCCGAGCGCCGCTGCGCCGGGCGCCGAGCGCTGCGAACCGAGGCAGCCGAGCTAGCCGGCCCAGCCGAGGCAACCGAGCCGCAACCGCGCCAGCCGCGCTAGCCGGCCCAGCCGAGCCAGCCGCGCTAGCCGGCCCAGCCGAGCCAACCGCGCCAGCCGCGCCGCAACCGCGCCAGCCGCGCTAGCCGGCCCATTCGAGCCAGCCGAGCCAACCGCGCCGCAACCGCGCCGCGAACCGCACCAACCGCCGCGCGCCGCGAACCGAGCCAGCCGCGCCTCAACCGCGCGACAAGCCCGGCGGGACCCTCAGACCCGACGCGCCCGGCTCCATCGCGCTACTGGTGCGCACAGATGGCCGTTCCACGCACACCCTGTCGGCCGCGATGACACAAACACGCGCCCACGCAAGTTTCCGTCGCACCGCACTCGCCCGACCGACACAAACACGCGCCCACGCGTGTTCCGCGCCTGCCGCCCCGCACAACATGCGTCCAGCGCCCGAAATGAACGCTCAACGCACCCGCGACCGGCCTGTCGGCCG
>SLLJ01000346.1 GCA_007134165.1 Nitriliruptoraceae bacterium
CCACGCACGGCACGCACACAACCCTTCGCGCGGTCTCCGGCGTTCCGGCCGGCGTCGGCCATGTCCGACGAACGCAGCAGGTGCGCAGACGACGATCAGCCGGCCGCCGGCCCTCGGCTGACGACGAGGTAGACCCCGGCGACGATCAGCGCCGCACCGACGAGTCGGACCGGGTCAAGCGCGACCCGGTCACCGAGCACCCCGGAACTCTCGATCACGAAGCCGGCCATCAGTTGGGTGGCGGTCACCATCGCCAAGGTGGAGGCCAGCCCCATCCCGCCGACCGCGACCGCGATCGCGGTCACCAGCAGCACTCCGGCCACGCCGGCAAGCAGCCCCCAGGGAGCGCGGCGCACGGCCTCCACCTCGAAGGAGGCACGGGCCACCAGGATGCCCACGACCCCGAAGGCAAGGCCACCGACGTGCACCCAGGTCGAAGCCACGAACGGGTGCAGCCGGGCGCCGAACGCCCCAACGATCACCGTCTGAACGGCGATGAGCACACCGGCGGTGATGGCTGCCGGGAGAGCCAGACGCACGAGAAGCCTCGATTCGCCGCCGTAGATCGTCGAACGGCCCTGGCTCAGAAGCAGGCGGCCGCCATCCAGGGGTAGGGGTTGATCGGGGCGCCCCCGCCAGGGTGCAACTCGAAGTGCACGTGTGGTGCCCACGGATCGGCGTTGCCGCTGTAGCCGTTCAAGGCGACGAGTTCACCCGCTTCGACCCGGTTGCCGACTGCACCGTTGGCGTCGATGGAGGCGAGATGAGCGTAGTAGTAGACGTTGCCGTCGTCGCCGCGTAGGTACAGCCCGATACCTCCCAGGCGGCTGTTGGAATGCCGCTCGATCACCCCGGAGGTGAACGCGAAGGTCGGCTGGTTCATCGGCGCGAAGACGTCCGTGCCCTTGTGACGGCGTCCGCCACTGCGCGGGTGGCCCCAGGTGTCGCGGAAGTTGAAGGTCCCGGGATCGAAGATGCAGGCGTAGATGCCCTGCTGGGGACCGCGGTCGATGCGGCGCTGGCGGGCCACGAGACTGCGGATGCTCTCCGCCTGCTCCTCGGCACGGGTGAGCTCGATCTGCAGCGCCTCGGCGTGCTCACGCATCTGGCGACGGCGCTGTTCGAGGTCGTCGCGCTGCCAGGCGAGCAGCGCGCGGGTCTGATCGAGGGAGTCGCGCAAGGCCTGCGCCTCCTCGATCCGCGCCCCCGCACGGCGCTGCAACATCCCGACCATGCCGGCGCGTTGCATCGCCTCGGTCGGCGAGTCGGCGACCAGCAGCACCTCGAAGACGTCGGTCGCGCCGCGCATGAAGGCGCTGCGGGCCCGTACGCCGACCGCTTCGTTGGCCCGCCGCGCCTCGCGCTCGAGCTGCTCGGCCTGCTGCTCGAGTTCCTCGAGTTCGAGCAGAGCGGTCTCCACCGCCGCCCAGGACTCCTCGTAGGCGTCGGTGGCCACGTCGAGTTCGTTCTCGAGCTGATCGACCTGCTCCTCGGCGTCATCGAGGTCATCGAGCGTCTGCGCCTGCACCGTGACGGCGGGGGCCAGCAGCGCCACCATCAGCCCCCCTGACAGCAGGCCCACGACCGCGCGCCGAGGACGACACCGGGCGAGCAGGGACGGCATGGGTCGCGCTCCAAGACCCGGGCAACGGGATCAGGGCCGGGTCCACCCCCGGGCCGGTCACGCGCAGGCCCGGTCTTTCGAGGGTAGTCGCACTTCGGTGGCCGATCGGCCGAGGTCGGCTCGGTCGAGGCCGAGGTCGGCTCGGTCGAGGCCGAGGTCGGCTCGGTCGAGGCCGCCGCCGCTTGGGTCGGCGACTCGTTCCGTCGGTAGGATCCGGTGCAGATCCGGTGCCGGATCCCGACGCGGAAGGTCCGACCGTGGCAGACGCGCCAAGCTCCCCGAATCCCGCCACCTCGACGTCCGAGCAGGCCCCGACCAGGGACCGCCCGTGGATGATCCGAACCTACTCGGGGCACTCCTCGGCGGCGGCGTCCAACCAGCTGTACCGCACCAACCTGGCCAAGGGCCAGACCGGACTGTCGGTCGCCTTCGACCTGCCGACCCAGACCGGCTACGACCCCGACCATGTGCTCGCACACGGCGAGGTCGGCAAGGTGGGCGTGCCGATCAGCTCGCTGGACGACCTGCGCACCCTGTTCGAGGGCATCCCGCTCGAGCAGATGAACACCTCGATGACGATCAACGCCACCGCCATGTGGCTGTTGTCGCTGTACATCGCGGTCGCCGAGGAACAGGGCGCGGACATCACCAAGCTCGGCGGCACGACCCAGAACGACATCCTCAAGGAGTACCTCTCGCGCGGCACGTACGCCTTCCCGCCCCAGCCCTCCATGCGCCTGACCAGCGACATGATCGCCTACACGGTCACCCACCTGCCCAAGTGGAACCCGCTCAACATCTGCAGCTACCACCTGCAGGAGGCCGGCGCCACCCCGGTGCAGGAGCTGGCCTTCGCGCTGGCCAACGCGATCGCGGTGCTCGACGCCGTGCGTGACCGCGGCCAGCTTCCCCCCGAGGACTTCCCGAAGGTGGTCGGGCGCATCTCGTTCTTCGTCAACGCCGGCATCCGGTTCGTCGAGGAGGTCGCCAAGATGCGCGCCTTCGTCGAGCTGTGGGACCGCATCACCCAGGAGCGCTACGGCGTCACCGACCCCAAGTTCCGCCGCTTCCGCTACGGCGTGCAGGTCAACTCGCTGGGCTTGACCGAGCAGCAGCCCGAGAACAACATCACCCGCATCCTCATCGAGATGCTCGGCGTCACCCTGTCGCGTGACGCCCGGGCCCGGGCCGTGCAGTTGCCCGCATGGAACGAGGCCCTGGGGCTGCCCCGCCCCTGGGACCAGCAGCTCTCCCTGCGCATCCAGCAGATCCTGGCCTACGAGACCGACCTGCTCGAGAACGGTGACCTGTTCGAGGGCTCGGTGGTGATGGACGCCAAGGTCGCGGCGCTGGCCGAGCAGGCCACCGAACTGCTCGACGAGGTGCTCGAACGCGGCGGGGCGATGCAGGCGGTGGACTTCATGAAGGGCGAGCTGGTGCGCGCCAACGCCGAAAGACTGCGGCGCATCGAGTCCGGCGAGCAGACCGTGGTCGGCGTCAACGCCTTCACCGGCGCCGAGCCCTCCCCCCTGGTCGACGAGGAGGGCGGCATCCTCGTGGTCGACGCCTCCACGGAGGCCGAGCAGATCGCCCGACTCGAGGCCTGGCGTGCCGCCCGCGACGACGCCGAGGTCGAGGCGGCGCTGGCCGAGCTGCGCCGGGTCGCCGAGACCGACGACAACCTGATGCCGGCCTCGATCGCGTGCGCCCGGGCCGGGGTGACCACCGGCGAGTGGTCCGGGGTGCTGCGCGAGGTCTTCGGCGAGTACCGCGGCCCCACCGGAGTGTCCGAGCGGGCCCTGGCCACCGGCGGGGTGCTCTCCGCCCAGCTCGAGGCCGCGCGCCGCCGCGTGCGCGACGTCGAGCAGCGCCTCGGCCGCAAAGTGCGCATCCTGGTCGGCAAGCCGGGGCTCGACGGCCACTCCAACGGCGCCGAACAGGTCGCCATCCGTGCCCGCGACCTTGGCATGGAGGTCATCTACGAGGGCATCCGGCTCACCCCGGCCACGATCGTGCGCGCCGCAGTCGACGAAGACGTCAACGTGGTCGGCCTGTCGATCCTGTCGGGTTCCCACCTCGCGCTGATCCCCCAGGTGCTCGAGGGCCTGCGGGCCGAGGGCCACGAGGTGCCGGTGGTCGCCGGCGGCATCATCCCGCCCGCCGACGCCGCGCGGCTGCGTGAGCAGGGCGTCGCCGCGGTGTTCACCCCCAAGGACTACGGGCTGACCGAAGTCCTCGCCGACGTCGCCGAGCTCGTCGCCGAGCGCAGCACCCCGCAACCGGCCTGAGCGCCGGCACGCAGGCCGGGAGGGCTGGGCAGCGGCAGCGACGCGCGTTCTTGCGTATCGAGCGGCCGCTGGCCGAGGTGTTGCAATCGATCGCTGCGAAACGGTTGCTCACCTCGGCGCGCGATGGCCTAGTCTTGCCCGCGCAGCCGCCGCCCCGGCCGCTGGGAGCCACGAATCGGAGAGCCTGACGATGCTGAGCAACACCGCCGCCGCACCCCGGGTGCTCGTCGACGTCCTGCCCGCGAGCCGGGTCCGCGACGTGTCCCTGGTCACCGGCTTCGCGCTGCTGATCGCCGCCTCGGCGCAGCTGGCGATCCCGCTGCCCTTCACCCCGGTGCCGATCACCGGGCAGACCCTGGTCGTGCTGCTCGGCGCGATCGTGCTCGGCGCGACCCGGGCGACCGCGGGCTCGCTGCTCTACATCGCCGCCGGCGTGGCCGGGGTGCCCTGGTTCGCCGTCACCGGCGGCGCCACCATCGGCTACATCGTGGGCTTCGTGGCCGCCGCCATCGTGGTCGGCGCGATCGCCCAGCGCGGCCTGGCCCGCACGCCTCTGCAGGTCGCCGGCGCGATGGTGGTGGGCAACGCCGTGATCTACGCCTTCGGCGCCACCGGGCTGGCACTGGTGGTCGGGCTCAGCCCCACCGCCGCGATCACCGCTGGCATCCTGCCGTTCCTGATCGGCGACGCGATCAAGCTCGCCGCGGCGGTCGCGCTGGTGCCGGCCGCGTGGAAGCTGCTGAACCCCGAGCGCTGATCGGCGCACCCACCGCAACGTCGCTGACGGCCTCAGCCTGCTCGCGGGGGCCGTCGCCGGTCGTCACCGGCCGGAAGCCAGCCAGCCGGCCGGACCGACGGGATCCGCGGTCGAGGCGCGGTGGGCCGGCCGAGTTCAGACCTGGGACTCGGCCGACGACCGGAAGCCGCGTTCGAGGATGCCGTCGGCGAACCGTGCCACCTCGGCGTCGACCCCGGCGGGCAGTTGCGCCTGAAGCGCCCGGGAGAACGCGTCGGCGGACACGTTGATGGCCAGGGTGAAGCGGTCGGTGTCGGCGTTCGGATCGAGCAGGCGGGGCTGCTCCTCGATGGCGCGGATGTAGTCGACCCAGGTGTCGAGGTGCTCGACGTAGCGGTCGCGCACCTCACGGGCCCCCGCGTCGTCGACCGGCTGCTCGAGGTCGCCACGGATCTGCTCGAGCCGGCCGGCAGAGGCTGCGGCGGTGGTGCGCAGTTCCTCGAGGAGTTGGTCGGGGTTGCCGGCAGAGCCGCCGAGCAGCGTGGCCAGGATGGCGTCCTGGAACCCGATCATCGTCCGCTCCGAGGCATCGATGGCGACCAGCAGCTGCGCGTAGGTCGCATCGACGCCGCTCAGCAACGCGGGGTCGGGTGGGTCGAGGTCGGCCTCGGGTGAGGCCGGCTCCGGCGGGTCGGGCAGATCGTCAGGATCAGCGCCCGGTCCCTCGTCGCCGCCGGGGGCAGCACGGTCGCGGTCGGCTCCCGGGTCGTCGGTGAGGGGGGCGTCCGGATCGTCACCCGCCACCTCGACGTCATCCCGGCCACGCTCACCCGCGCTGTCTCCGACGACCCAGGCGATCCCCAACGCCATGGCGATGATCGCCGCGGAGCCGACCACCAGCGCGACCAGCCGGCCGGTGCGGCGCGGACGTTCGGACGGCGGCATGCCCGGAGCAACGGCCGACCAGTC
>SLLJ01000475.1 GCA_007134165.1 Nitriliruptoraceae bacterium
CGCTCAAGCCAGGTCGTCATCCGCCGATGCAAAGGAGACATCGCACCCGGACCGTCAGAAGCGGTCGGACCAACCCTGTTGCTGGAGGCCGAACATGTCGCCCCATGACGTTGCCGTCGGGCACGGCGACTCGTCGGACTCAGCCACCGATTTGGAGCGGCGCACGCACCGTCGGGTCATCGTGACGCTCGGGTCGCTCGCGGTGCTGCTCTTCGGCTTTCTGGGGACGTGGCTGCTGCCGGTAGGCCCAGCCACGGGATCCGTCGCCACCGCCCTGCTGATCGCCATGCCCCCCCTCGTCGTGGTGCTCGCGGTGATCGCAGCCCGACGGCAGGAGCAACGAGGACCGTATCTTCAACTTGCAGCCGGCATCGCCTGCTTCGCGATCAGCCGGACCCTGTGGTTCGGGTTGCACTGGATGCACGGTGAACCACCGCCGTTCCCGTCATGGCCTGCCGGTCTCTGGCTCCTGGGCTACGTGCTGCTGCTCACTGGCGTGGTGGGCCTGCTCGAACTGGAGCTCGGACGCGTCGGCCTGCGCTCCTGGCTCGACGCGTTGGTCGTCGGGCTGGGGACCGCCGCCGTGTCCGCCGCGTTCCTGCTGGACGTCGTGCTCTCGCCACTGGAAGCCGATTCGTTGGCGGCGATGGTCGCGGTCACCTACCCGATCCTCAACCTGACCCTCCTGGCGGTGGTCGCCGCTGGGGTCGCCATGCACGCAGGTGCCCCGACCCGGCGCTGGGTGCTGATCACCCTGGGTGTCCTGCTGTTCGGACTCGGAGACCTGGACCACCTCTCGCATCTGGCGGCGGACGGGTACCAGGTCGGTGGACTCATGGACCTGGCCTGGCTGGGTGGCGCGATCCTGTTCTCGGTGGCGGCCCTGGACCGACGCCCTGCTCCGAAGGTCGAACAGGTCCGCAGCACCGCGATGCTGGTCGTCCCCGCCACGTTCTCGATCGCGGCGCTCATCGTGCTGGCGATCGCGCCCTTCCATGACCTGCCAGGGGGAGCGGTCTCGCTCGCGATCGCCACGCTGGTCGCGGCGTTCGGTCGGATCGCGATAGCTTTCCGCGACGTCACGTTGTTGCACGAGTCCCAGCATCAGGCACGTACCGACGAGCTCACCGAACTGGGCAACCGGCGTGCCTTCCACCTGGAGTCCACCCGGTTGCTCGCCGAGGGCACGGCCGAGGAGCCACTGGCACTGCTGCTGATCGACCTCGACCACTTCAAGGAGATCAACGACACACTCGGCCATCCGATCGGCGACGAGTTGCTGCGTCTGATCGGACCGCGGCTGCAAACGGTGGTTCGCGATCACGACCGGCTGTTCCGGCTCGGGGGCGACGAGTTCGCCGTGCTGCTGCCCGGTCTGTCAGCCGACGATGCCTTCGAAACGGCACACCGCATCCGCGACGAGCTGCGCCGACCCTTCGCGCTCGACGACCTGCTGCTGCACATCGACGGCAGCGTGGGCGTGGCGGTGTATCCAGACCACGGCGACAACGCAGAGCTGCTGCTGCAACGCGCCGACGTGGCGATGTACCTGGCCAAGGAGACCCGCAGCGGCGTGCAGGTCTACCTCTCCGAGAAGGACACCAACGGACGTGACCAACTGCAACTGCTCGACGACCTGCGACGCGCACTGCGTACGGACCAACTCCTGCTGCATTACCAGCCCCAGTGGAGCCTGACCAAGCGCAGAGTAATCGGCGTCGAAGCCCTGGTGCGCTGGCAGCATCCCACGGACGGGCTGATCGCCCCCGACCGCTTCCTGCCCCTGGTGGAGAAGACCGGACTGATGACCGAACTGACCAGGATCGTGCTGCGCAAGGCCGTCGCCCAGTGCCGGGAATGGCAGGACCAGGGCCTGGAACTGCCCGTCGCGGTCAACGTCTCCGCGGTGAGCTTCCTCGACGAATTGCTGGTCGACCACCTTGCCTTCGTGCTCGAAGGCACCGGGGTGGACCCGAGCCTGCTCGTGATCGAGATCACCGAGAACACGCTGGTCGCCGATCCGATCCGCGCCGGCGAGATCCTTCAGCGGATGCGCGCCCTGGGCGTACGGGTCTCCGTCGACGACTACGGCACCGGCTACTGCTCCCTGGCCTATCTGCGTGACCTGCCGATCGACGAACTCAAGCTCGACCGGACGTTCATGCGCGACCTGTCCCGCGACCGGCGCGGCGAGGCGATCGTGCGCTCCACCATCGAACTCGCACACTCCCTCGGATTGGACATGGTCGCTGAAGGCGTCGAGGACCAGCACACCTTCGACTATCTGACCGGCTCCGGCTGCGACACCGCGCAGGGCTACTTCTTCTCCGCACCGCTTCCGGCCGCGGAACTCGAAGACTGGGTCCGAAACGGGGTCGCGACCTCGGCCACCGGCCGGTCCGACACCCCCGCCTGACGCGACCCTGCGACCGGCGATGATCCGACCGGTGAGGCTCACGACCACCCGTGGCGTGCCCGCCGGTCCGTCGTCGACGACGGCGGCGATGCCCAACACCGCCCCGGATGGGCACCCCACGCAACCACGGCTTGGGGGTGCGCACCGCCCGATCAGGCCGCGGTGCCGAAGCGGCGCAGCCGCAGTGCGTTGAGCACCACGCTGACGCTGGAGAACGCCATCGCGCCGCCCGCGATCATCGGGTTGAGCAGCCCCACGGCGGCCAGCGGGATCGCCGCGACGTTGTAGCCGAACGCCCAGCCGAGGTTCTGCAGGATCGTCCGGTAGGTGCGCCGCGAGAGCTCGATCGCCAGGGGCACCCCGGCCAGGTCTCCGCGCAGCAGGGTGAGGTCGCTGGACTCGATGGCCACGTCCGTGCCGGTCCCGATCGCGATGCCGAGGTCGGCCTGCACCAGGGCCGGGGCGTCGTTGACGCCATCGCCGACCATGGCCACCACCTCGCCGGCGGCCTGCAGGCGCTCGATCTCACCGCGCTTGTCCGCGGGGAACACCTCGGCCAGCACCCGGTCGATGCCCACCCGGGCGGCGATCGCATCGGCGGTGCGGCGGTTGTCGCCCGTGAGCATGGCCACGTCCAGCCCCATCGCCTGCAGTCGACCCACCACCTCGGCGGCCTCGTCCTTGAGTTGATCGGCGACCGCGAGCACCCCGCGGGCCACACCATCCCAGCCGACCAGCACGGCCGTGCGCCCGTTGGCCTCGAGTTCGGCGGCAGCTGCGGCCAGCGGCTCGCCGACACCCAGACCCTGCGCCTCGAGCAGGCTGCGGCGCCCGACCCACACCCTGGTCGCCTCGACCTCGGCACGCACGCCGTTTCCGGCCAGGGCCTCGAATCCCTCCACGGCCGGCAGTTGGCCGCACCGCTGTCGGGCTTCGGTCGCGATCGCCTGGCCGATGGGGTGCTCGCTGTCGGCCTCCACCGCGCCGGCCCGGCGGAGCAGGTCGGCCTCGTCCACTCCCTCGGCGGCCACCACGTCGGTCAGCGCCATCTCGCCACGGGTCAGCGTCCCGGTCTTGTCGAACACCACGGTGGTGATGTGGCGAGTCTGCTCGAGCGTCTCGATCCGCTTGATGAGCACGCCGAGCTCCGCGCCGCGGCCGGTCCCCACCATGATCGCGATCGGGGTGGCCAGCCCGAGCGCACACGGGCAGGCGATGATCAGCACCGCCACCCCGGTGGTCAGACCGGTCAGCGGCTCACCGGCCAGCAGCCACCACGCCAGGAAGGTCGCCACGGCGATCCCGATCACGACCGGTACGAACACCGCCGAGATCCGGTCGGCGAGCCGCTGCACCGGCGCCTTGCCGCGCTGCGCGTCCTGCACGAGCCGGACGATCTGGGCCAGGGCGGTATCGGCACCGACCGCGGTGGCCTGCACCGTGAGCACCCCACTGGTGTTGACCGTCGCTCCCGCGACACGGTCCCCGACCGCCTTGTCGACCGGCATCGACTCGCCGGTCAGCATCGACTCGTCGACCGAGCTCGCGCCGTCGACGACCTCGCCGTCGGTCGGGATCTTCTCGCCGGGGCGCACCCGCAGCAGGTCGCCGGCCACCACCTCGCCGATGTCGACCAGGTGCTCTTCGCCGTCGCGCAGCACCCGCGCCTGCTTGGCGCCGAGCTCGAGCAGGGCCCGCAACGCATGCCCGGCCCGGCTCTTGGCGCGCGCCTCGAAGTAGCGTCCCAGCGCGAGCAGCGCCACGATCGCCGCCGCCACCTCGAAGTACAGGAAACCGCCGGTGAACAGCGCCACCACCGAGTAGCCGTAGGCCGCCAGGGTGCCGATGCCGATCAGCGTGTCCATGTTGGCGGTGAAGCGGCGGGCGCGGCGGGCCATCTCGGCCAGGAACGGCCAGCCGACGTAGAACTGCACCGGTGTGGCCAGGGCGAACTGCGTCCAGCGGGCCCAGGGCTGCTCGCCGAGCTCGCCGGCGAACATCGCCAACCACAGCACCACCAGGGTCGGCGGGGCCGACACGAGCACGCGCACCAGCCAGGCACGCTGGGCGCGCTGTTCGGCGTCCTCGTCGTCGTGGGCCTCCGCCGCCTGGGCACCGGCGTCGGCGGCGTCGGGCACCGGCTCGAGGCGGTAGCCGAGCCGGTCGATCGCGGCCTGCAGGGCCTCGGCGTCGATCGCCGCCGGGTCGATGGTGACCTGCGCGCGACCCGTGGCGTAGTTGACCTCGGCCTCGCTGACGCCCTGCTGCTTGGCCAGCGTGCGCTGGATGCGGGCGGCACACGAGCCGCAGGTCATGCCTTCGGCCTCGAACTCCAGCGGAACCGATCCCTCGGGCGGACCGGAGGGGCCGGGCGTGACGGTGGTGGACATCGGTGGCCTCGCAGCGGAGCGGTGGGGACGCGGGTGGCTCGGCGTGACTCCTCAAGGTATACCCCCCTAGGGTATGTGTCGAGTGGGAGTCGGGCCGCCGTCGGCCGGGGAAGGCATCAGGCCCGGGGTGGCTCGCCCAGGACCTGCACCTGCTCGACCTCGAGCACCCGGCCAGCGGCGTCGACGACGTCGAACCGCCCGACGACCCGTACGACCTGACCGAGCAGGTCCTCGACCGCCTCGAGCGGCTCGAGCCCCACGCGGTGGGGCACCTCGTCCTCGATCCAGGCGTGGGCCGGGTCGTCGTGCGCCCGCACGACCCCCTCGACGATCACCATGTCGCCGAGGTAGCGGTCCGGGTCGGCGACCAACTCGGCGAGCTCGACCGGCTCGGGCACGGTGCGACCGGGAGCGCACCCGACCAGCACCGATGCGACCAGCACCGATGCGGCCAGCAGCGACGTGGCCAGCCGCAGCGTGACCCCCGTCACCGCACCACGGCGCCAGCCCGGCGGCCGGTGCCGCCGAGTCCTCGTCCCCTGCGCTGGTCGGTCCATGTGTCCAGGATGCCACCCCCGGGCGCTCCGCACCGGCCGCGCAGCGGGCAGACTGGGGCCCATGAACCCCTCGCCCGCCCATGAGCGCGTCACCACGGCGCTCAGCCTGCTGTTCCCCGACCCGGCGCAGGCCCCGCCTCCGCGCGACCAACTGGACGACGAGGCGCTGCACGACCTCGCCTTGGACGGGTTGCTCGCGGGCCTGGCCGCCCGGCGTCGTGAGCACGACCTGACCGGAC
>SLLJ01000046.1 GCA_007134165.1 Nitriliruptoraceae bacterium
CCCCTCGAGGTCGATCGCCTCATCGACGAGCTGTCGGTCGGGGAGAAGCAGCGGGTGGAGATCCTCAAGGTGCTCTTCCGCGGCGCCGACCTGCTGATCCTCGACGAGCCGACCGGGGTGCTCGTCCCCCAGGAGGTCGAGGAGCTGTTCGGCACGCTCCGCGAGCTCACCCGGCAGGGGGTGACGATCATCTTCATCTCCCACAAGCTCGACGAGGTGCTGCAGATCGCCGAAACGGTCACGGTGCTGCGTCGGGGCCGGACGGTGACCAGCGTCCCGGCCGCCGAGGTCACCGCCCGCCAGCTCGCTGAGCTGATGGTCGGCAGCGAGCTGCCCAGCCCCGAGATCCGGGAGGCCACCGAGCTCGGCGACATCAGGCTCGAGGCCGTCGGGCTCGGCCACCGGGCGGAGGATTCCGGCCGGGCCGTGCTCGACGACGTCAGCTTCACGCTACGTGGGGGCGAGATCCTCGGGGTCGCCGGGGTGGAGGGCAACGGCCAGGCCGAGCTCATCGAGGTCCTGCTCGGTCTGCGGCCCGCGACCGAGGGCGTGCTGCGCCTGTACGGGCGCGACATCACCCACGCCTCGACCCGACGACGACGAAGCGGGGGCCTGGGTTACGTGCCCGAGGACCGCCACCACCGTGGCCTGCTGCTGTCCTCGCCGCTGTGGGAGAACGCGATGCTCGGGCACCAGACCCGGGCACCGTTCGCCGCTGGGGCCTTCGTCGACCGCGCCGGCGCCCGTGGGCGCACCGAGCAGATCGTGCAGACCTTCGACGTGCGCACCCCCGGCGTGGACGTGGCGGCCTACGCGCTGTCCGGCGGCAACCAGCAGAAGCTCATCGTCGGCCGCGAGCTGACCGCCGCGCCCGAGGTGCTCATCGCCGCGCACCCCACCCGAGGCGTGGACGTCGGCGCGCAGGCCGCGATCTGGGAGGAGATGCGCCAGGCCCGTGCCGAGGGGCTGGGCGTGCTGCTGCTGTCGGCCGACCTCGACGAGCTGATCGGCCTCTCCGACCGGATCGTGGTGATCCTGCGCGGGCGTCTGGTCGCCGAGCTCGACCCCCACGACATCACCCCCGAGCAGCTCGGGGCGACCATGACCGGCGCCGAGGGGAAGGTGGCCCCGTGAAGCTTCGCACCGCGCTGATCCGGACCGGCGCGTCGCTGGGCGCGATCGTCTTCTCCCTCGGGCTGTCAGCCATCGTGCTGCTGATGGTCGACGTCAGCCCCACCGAGGCCTTCGGGGAGATGCTGCGCTACGGCGCACGGGTCGACTCGATGATCTCGATCATCAACCGGGCGGTCCCCCTCTACCTCAGCGCGATCGCGGTCGCGGTGGGCTTCCAGATGGGGCTGTTCAACATCGGCGTCGAGGGCCAGTACCGCATCGCCACGCTGGTGGCCGCGTGGTTCGGGGCCCAGCTGGCCCTGCCGGGCGTGCTGCACGTGCTGGCGATCATGCTCATGGCCATGCTGGTGGGGGCGGCCTGGGCGTCGATCGCCGCGGTGCTCAAGGCGTTTCGGGGCGTGCACGAGGTCATCTCGACCATCATGCTCAACTTCATCTCCACCGGGCTCGGGGCCTGGCTGCTCGCCGAGCACTTCCGCGAGGAGGTGGAGGGCAGCCTGACCATCGCCACCGGCGAGCTCGCCCCCTCGGCCCGGATGCCCTCGCTCAACCCGGTGCTCACCACCCTCGGGGTCGAGGTGCCCTCCGGCTCGGACCTGCAGAGCTTCGTGTTCGTGGCGATCCTGGCGGGGGTGGTCTACTACCTGCTGGTGTGGCGCTCCCGCTTCGGCTACGACCTGCGGGCCTTCGGGGCCAACCCGGGGGCGGCAGCCGCCAGCGGGGTCGACCTCAAGCGCATGGTGCTGCTGACCATGGCGATCTCCGGCGGCTTCGCGGGACTCGTCATGATCGGCCCGGTGCTCGGCTTCTACGGGCGCTACACCACCGACATCCCGATCGGGCTGGGCTTCACCGGCATCGCCGTGGCGCTGGTGGGCCGCAACCGACCCGTGCAGATGGCGCTGGCCGCCCTGCTGTTCGCGTTCCTGAACCGGTCCGCGCAGATCCTGGACTTCCGGGGGATCCCCAAGGAGATCGAGGTGATCATCAGCGGCATCATCATCCTCGCCGTGGTGATCGCCAACGAGCTCGCCCGGCGGGTGGTGCAGGCCCAGGAGGTCCGTGAGGCGGCGGCCCGGACCGCCACCGACCAGGAGGAGGTGTCGGCATGAGCACCCCCGGACCCGCCCTGGCCCCCGCGACCGAGACAGCCCCGAGCCGGCGGCGCCTGGTGCGACCCTCCCGGCGCTGGAGCCGGGCACTGCTGATCGCCGCCGCCGGGCTCGCGCTGCTGTCGCTGGTGGCGGAGTTCACCGGCGCCTCCGAGCTGACCTCCAGCGGCACCTTCGCCGCGGCCTTCCGGCTGGCGACCCCGATCCTGCTCGCCGGGCTCGGCGGGCTGTTCGCCGAGCGCGTCGGGGTGGTCAACATCGGCCTGGAGGGCATGATGATCCTGGGCACCTGGTTCGGTGCCTGGGGAGCGCTGACCTACGGGCCCTGGTGGGGAGCGCTGCTCGGCGTGGTCGGCGGCGCCATCGGGGGACTGGTCCACGCGATCGCGACCGTGACCTTCGGCATCGACCAGATCGTGTCGGGCGTGGCGATCAACATCCTGGCCGCCGGCGTGGCCCGCTTCCTGTCGGTGATCCACTTCGCCGACGCGGGGGGTGGCGCCAACCAGTCGGCGCGGATCCCCGAGTCGATCCCGCGGGTGACCTTCCCGGTGCTCGCCGGCGGGGAGATCGCCGGGGTCTCGACGCCCAACCTGTTCGGGGCGCTGGAGGGCACCCGCATCCCGATCCTCTCCGAGCTCGGGGCGCTCGGGTTCGCGATCACCGCCAACGTGTCCTGGCTGCTGCTGATCTCCTACGCGCTGGTACCGGTGGTCTGGTTCGTGCTGTGGCGCACCACCATCGGCCTGCGGATGCGCTCGGTCGGCGAGCACCCGGTCGCAGCCGAGTCCCTCGGCGTCAACGTCTACCTGATGAAGTACCTCGGTGTCTCCATCTCCGGCGCGCTGGCCGGGCTCGGTGGTGCGATCCTGGTGCTCGAGGCGGCCGGGATCTACCGGGAGGGCCAGACCGGCGGGCGGGGCTTCATCGCGCTGGCCGCGCTGATCTTCGGCAACTGGCGGCCCACCGGGGTGCTGATGGGGGCCGGGCTGTTCGGCTACGCCAGCGCACTGGAGCTGCGTTCAGGCGAGTCGGTGCACAGCCTGCTGCTGTTCGTCGCGCTGTCGCTGGCGATCCTCGCGGTCGTGCGCTTCGTGCGGGAACGGCAGGCCACGGCCCTGGTCCCGCTGGGTCTGGCCGCCGTGATCGGCTGGGCGTATGTCGCCACCGACAGCGTGCCCAGCCAGTTCGTGTTCTTCACGCCCCACCTGACCACGCTGGTGGTGCTCGCCTTCTTCTCCCAGCGGCTGCGGCCCCCGGCCGCGGTCGGACGGCCCTACCGCCGGGGGCAGCAGCAGTGAGCCAGGAGCCGGTTCCCGCGACGCAGTACGGCTTCGACCCCGCCGACCCGGCATTCCGGGACGATCCCTACCCGTCCTACGCCCGGCTGCGCGAGCACGCGCCACTGGCCTGGTACCCGCCGAACGGCTGGTTGCTGGTGGCCCGGCACGCCGAAGTCGACGCGCTGCTGCGCGACCGTCGGCTCGGGCGAGTCTTCGTTCCACGCCGCCCCACCGAGCGCTTCGCCCCGTGGAACCTGCTCAACGAGCACGCCATGCTCGAGCTCGAACCCCCCGACCACACCCGACTGCGCCGGCTGGTGTCCCACGCCTTCACCCCCCGGCGGGTGGCGGGCATGCGCGCGCGGATCCGCACGCTCACCGACGAACTGCTCGACACGGTGGTCGAGGCCGGTGGGGGGGACCTGCTGGCCACCCTGGCCGAACCGCTGCCGGTGGCGGTGATCGCCGAACTGCTCGGCATCGAGGGCAGCGACCGTGACCTGCTGCGGCCCTGGTCGAATGCGATCGTGGCGCTGTACGAACCGCAGGCCGACGACACGGCCGCCGAGGCGGCGGTGGCCGCGTCCGTGGCCTTCACCGCCTACCTCGACGAGCTGATCGTCGAGCGACGGACCCGGCCGGGCGACGACCTGCTCAGTGCGCTGGTCGCGCTGCAGGTCGAGGGTGACCGGCTCAGCCGCGAGGAGTTGATCGCCACCGCGGTGCTGCTGCTCAACGCTGGTCACGAAGCCTCGGTCAACGTGATCGGCAACGGGGTGGCCGCTCTGCTCGCGGTTCCTGAACGCTACGCCCGGCTGGTCGCCGACCCGGGGCTCGCCCCCCGGGTAGTCGAGGAGGCGATCCGCTACGACGGTCCGCTGTCGGTGTTCACCCGCACCGCCTTCGAGGACGTCGAGGTGGCATCGGGCACCGTGCGCGCGGGCGAGGTCGTCGGCCTGCTGCTCAGCAGCGCCAATCGGGACCCGGCCGTCTTCGACGCTGCCGATGACTTCGTCGTGGACCGCGAGCACAACCCGCACGTGGGCTTCGGCGCCGGCATCCACTTCTGCCTGGGTGCGGCCCTGGCCCGCGTGGAGTTGCAGGAGGCGTTCACCGCTCTGGCGCAGCGCGCCCCGGGCCTGCACCTGACCGCAGAGCCACCCCGGCGCGACGCGTTCCAGTTCCGCGGCTTCCGGCAGCTGCCGGTCGGCGTGTGACCATCCTCCCTACCCGCCGCGACCGCGATCTGGCACCCTGCCGGTGCCATCACGATCATCGTCCCCCACCGTGACGCAGGAGCCGGCATGAGCCCGTGGCGCGAGGCAGCCCTCGAAGCCATCACCGATCCACAGCTGACCGACCGGCAGCGCCGGCTGCGGCTGGCCCAGATCGCCGAGAGCCTGCTCGACCCGCCAGCGGTGTCCGAGGCTGCGCTCGCCGCGCTCGCCGACGGGCTGCTGTGCGACCTGCGGGAGGGCAACGCCCCCTTCCGACCCCGCTACGTGCTGCCTGACTACGGCCGGGCGCTGGTGCAGGGCTCGGACTTCCTCGAGCTCGACCCGCCCCGCGACCTCGACGACGCCATCGCGCTGCTCACGATCCTCTACCACCACGTGCCGTCGATCACGACCTACCCGGTCTACCTCGGTGACCTCGACGTCCTGCTCGAGCCGTTCGCCGCGGAGGTCGACGACGACCGACTGCACGCCACCCTGACCCGCTTCTGGCGGATGCTGGACCGCACCCTGCCCGACGCCTTCACCCACGCCAACCTCGGCCCCGAGGACACGCGGGTCGGCCGGATGCTGCTGCGCGTGGACCGCGAGCTCGGGCAGGTCGTACCCAACCTGACGCTCAAGTGGGATCCCGAGCACTCCGGCCCGGGCCTGCTCGACGAGGCGGTGCGCTCGATCGCCGCGGTCAACAAGCCGCACGTGGCCAACCATCCGATGATCCTGGCCGACTTCCCGCCCGAGCGCTTCCCGGCCGGCTACGGGGTCGTCAGCTGCTACAACACCCTGCCGGTCGGCGGCGGGTCGCACACCCTGGTGCGCCTGA
>SLLJ01000127.1 GCA_007134165.1 Nitriliruptoraceae bacterium
CACCGGCGCCCGAACCGGTCGAGGGGGGCACCGAGCTGCCCCCGGTCGTGGCTCGCGTGGACGGGCTCGAGCTGCTGCTGCCGGCCGACCGGGTGCTGTCCGCCGGGTTCCATGAGGCGTCGGGTCCCAACGGCCTGGCGATGCAGCCGGTGGGCATCCTGACCGGCAACCTCAACGCGGCCAAGTTCGAGCCCCCCGAAGCCGATGACGAGACGGGCGCCGAGTACCACGTGATGGCCTCCCGGGGGCGGGAGTTCGCGGCGACCTCGGCGCTCGACGTGCTGCTCGAAGACGACGAGCCCGTCCTCAGCCCGGTCACCGGCGTCGTCGCCGACGTGCGTGACATCCTGGTCTACAGCGAGTACCCCGACCTGCGGATCGAACTGCGTCCCGACCAGCCCGGTGACCTGCGGGTCATCGTCATCCACGTCGAGGGGATCCGGGTCGAACCTGGCGACCGCGTCGAAGCGGGGGTGACGGTCCTGGCCGACACGGCCCGTCGCTTCCCGTTCCTGAGCCAGATCGACAACGAGACCTACCCCGAGCTCTGGCCGCACGTGCACCTCGAGGTCCAGGCCCGTGATGCCTCGCGCCCCGGGGGTACGCCGGCCGCCATCGACCCGGCACCCAACCCCGACGACCCCGATCCATCGTCCGACGCCTGAGCCGTTCATCGACCTCGAGGAGTAACTGCGTGGTCAAGTACATCTTCGTGACCGGAGGCGTTTCTTCGGCGCTCGGCAAGGGCATCACGGCCGCGTCGCTCGGCCGGCTGCTCAAGGCGCGCGGGCTGAAGGTCACGATGCAGAAGCTCGACCCCTACCTCAATGTCGATCCGGGCACCATGAACCCCTTCGAGCACGGGGAGGTGTTCGTCACCGACGACGGTGGCGAGACCGACCTCGACCTCGGCCACTACGAGCGGTTCATCGACGAGAGCCTGCACCGCGGCTGCAGCGTGTCCTCGGGCCAGGTGTGGCTGTCGGTGATCAGCAAGGAACGCCGGGGTGACTACCTCGGCAAGACCGTGCAGGTCATCCCCCACATCACCGACGAGATCAAGCACCGCATCCAGGCGGTCGCCGAGGTCGACGATCGTTCCGGGGAGCGGGTCGACGTGGTCATCACCGAGGTGGGCGGCACCGTCGGGGACATCGAGGGGCTGCCGTTCCTCGAGGCCATCCGCCAGCTGCGCTACGACGTCGGACGCGACCAGATCTGCTACGTGCACTGCGCACTCGTTCCCTACATCGCCGCCGCTGGCGAGCTCAAGACCAAGCCCGCCCAGCACTCGGTACGTGAGCTGCGCTCGATCGGAATCCAGCCCGACGTGCTGGTGCTGCGCAGCGACCGGGCGCTGGACCTCGGGCTCAAGCGCAAGGTCGCCATGCAGTGCGACGTCGACATCGAGGCGGTGATCGCCTCGGTCGACCAGGACTCGCTCTACGAGGTGCCCCTGGCGATGCGCGAGGAGGGCCTGGATCGGGTGGTGGCGGACCGCCTCGGACTCGAGCCGACCACTCCCGACCTGCGCGACTGGCAACGGCTGGTCGACCGGGTGCGCTCCCCCCAGGACCGGGTCACGATCGCGGTGGTCGGCAAGTACGTCGATCTGCCCGACGCCTACCTTTCGGTCGCCGAGGCCCTGCGGCACGGGGGCCTGGAGCACGGTGTGGAGGTCGAGGTGCGCTGGGTCTCCTCCGACGACCTGGCCGGCCACCCTGCCAGCAGCGATCCCGAGGGTTCCCATCGGGTGGCACCCATCCTGGCTGGTGCGGACGGCGTGCTGGTTCCCGGCGGCTTCGGAATCCGTGGTGTGGAGGGCAAGATCGCCGCGATCCGCTGGGCCCGTGAGCACCAGGTGCCCTTCCTCGGGCTGTGTCTGGGGCTGCAGTCGGCCATCATCGAGTTCGCCCGTCACGTGGTGGGCCTGCCCTACGCGCACTCCTCGGAGTTCGAACCCGACACACCCGACCCGGTCATCGACCTCATGCACGACCAGCGGGAGGTCACCGACAAGGGCGGCACCATGCGGCTCGGTGAGTACGCCGCCAAGCTCCTGCCGGGCACCCGGACCCGGGCGGCCTACGGGGACCAGGAGATCGTCTACGAGCGTCACCGGCACCGCTACGAAGTCAACAACCGCTACCGCGAGCGGCTCGAGTCGGCCGGCATGGTCATCTCGGGTCGTTCGCCCAACGACCGACTGGTGGAGTTCGTCGAACTGCCCGACCATCCCTGGTTCGTGGCGACCCAGGCCCATCCGGAGCTCAAGTCGCGACCCAACCGCCCACACCCGCTGTTCTCCGGCTTCGTCGCCGCCGCGCGGCAGCGGCACCGGGAAACCTCAGGACGGCTGCCCGTCGACCTCGACGAGCCGACCCCGTCGGAGTTGCGGCAGGCGGTGCCCGCCGGCCCGGGTGCCATCGACGACGACCGAGGACGCTGAGCATGACCGGCTGGTACGAGACGCTGGACTCGACCGTGATCCACGACGGGTGGTCCCGTCTGCGCGTGGACACCGTGCGCATGCCCGACGGGAACCGTGCGCAACGGGAGGTCGTCGACCACCTCGACGCGGTCGCGGTGGTCGCCATCACCGATGACGACGAGGTGCTGCTGATCAAGCAGTACCGACATGCGGTCGGTCGCTACCTGCTCGAGATCCCCGCCGGAGTGCTCGACGTCGAGGACGAGCCGGCCGAGCTGGCAGCGCGTCGGGAGCTACGCGAGGAGACCCAGCACGATGCCGAGCGCCTCACCCGACTCACCACCGTGTACACCTCGGCGGGGTGGACCAACGAGCAGGTGACCATCTTCCTCGGGCAGGGCGTGTCCCGACTCGAGCAGCCGGTGCACGAGCCCGAAGACGAGGAGGCTGACCTCGAGGTCGTGCGTCTGCCGTTGGCCGACGCCGTCGCCGCCGCCCGCGGAGGGCAGCTCACCGACGCCAAGACGGTCATCGCCTTGCTGCTCGTGGCCGATCGGAGCTGAACCGGGGTGGGGGAGACGCATGCGTCCGCCGACCGCGGCCAGGGCGGCTCGGGACGCCTCGAGGCGCTCGTGGGTGAGTACCTCGACCACCTCCGCGTCGAGCGGGGGCTGGCCGACAACACCCTCCAGGCCTACCGGCGTGACCTCGAGTTGTACCGGCGCTACCTCGACGAGCACGGCATCGGGGTCCTCGGCGAGGCGACCGGGCAGGACGTCGAAGCGTTCGTGGCCTGGCTGGCCCGACGCACCTCGCAGGCCGGCCGGCCCTTCGCGGTCTCGTCGATCGCCCGCACCGCGGTGGCGGTGCGCGGGCTGCACCGCTACCTCGCCGCCGAGGGGGCGACCGCGACCGACCTCGCGGCCGAGTTGGTCACCCCCCGTCCCGGGCGGCGGCTTCCCAAGGCGCTTTCGATCGCCGAGGTGGAGCGCCTGCTGGCCGCCCCTCTCGGTGAGGGGCCTCTGGCGTGGCGGGACCGCGCCATGCTCGAGGTGCTGTATGGGGCTGGGGTGCGCATCAGTGAGCTGACCGGCGCTGATCTCGACGACCTCGACCGGGTCGACCGGCTCGTGCTGGTGCGGGGCAAGGGGGACCGCGACCGGCTGGTGCCCTACGGCGAGCCGGCCGCCGACGCGCTGGAGCGCTGGCTGGTGCAGGGCCGACCCGGCCTCGACCCGCGCAGTCCGGCGTTGTTCGTCAACGCCCGTGGGGGCCGGCTCACCCGGCAGGGGGTGTGGAAGCTGGTGCGCTCCCACGCCGAGCGCGTGGGGCTCGCAGCGCGGGTCTCGCCCCACACCCTGCGCCACTCGTTCGCGACCCACTTGCTCGACGGGGGCGCAGACATCCGCACCGTGCAGGAGCTGCTCGGTCACGCCAGCGTGGCCACGACCCAGATCTACACCGAGGTCAGCCGTGCGGCCCTGCGCGAGGTGTACGTCCGCGCCCACCCCCGGGCAGGAGACGGCGAGCAGTAGGCTCGCGGTCGCGCCGCCACCACGTCGCTCCCCGCCTCGCCGTCCCGGCTGCGGCCCGTCACCGACCGGAGCCCCCGATGTCCGAGCCGACCGAGATCCCGGTGCTCATCGCCCGCAAACGCGACGGCGGCGAGCTGACCTATGACGAGGTTCGCGCACTGATCGCGGCCTATCTGGCCGACGGCGTCGACGACAGTCAGATGGCCGCGCTGCTGATGGCCGGGGTGATCCGTGGCTTCACCGACGCCGAGGCGATCGCACTGACCGAGGCGCTGGTCGCCTCCGGCGACACCGTGGACCTGTCGGGGCTGGACGGTCCGACCGTGGACAAGCACTCCACCGGCGGGGTCGCCGACACCACCACGTTGGTGGTGGGCCCGATCCTCGCCGCTGCCGGGGCCCAGGTCGCCAAGCTGTCGGGGCGGGGGCTGGGCCACACCGGCGGCACCTTGGACAAGCTCGAGGCCATCCCCGGGTTCCGGGTGGACCGCACGACCCGCGAGGTCGCCGAGCAGGTGGCCCGCATCGGCCTGGCCGTCGCCGCCGCGACCGCTGACCTGGTGCCCGCGGACAAGCGGCTGTACGCGCTGCGCGACGTGACCGCGACCGTATCCAGTCCCGCCCTGATCGCCTCCAGCGTGATGAGCAAGAAGCTCGCCGGCGGTGCTCGCCACATCCTGCTCGACGTCAAGACCGGCGCGGGCGCGTTCCTGCCGCGCCGGCAGGACGCGGTCGCGCTGGCCGAGTTGTGCGTGGCGATCGGCACCGCCAACGGGCGGGCCACCGGCGCGCTGGTCACCGACATGTCCGAGCCGCTGGGCGACGCCGTAGGCAACGCGCTCGAGGTCGCGGCGGCCGTGGACGTGCTGCGCGGCCACGAGCGAGGAAACCTCGGGGTGCTCAGCCGACAGCTCGCATCGGCTGCGCTGCAGCTGACCGGGGTGGCGCCCGTGGCTGCCGATGATCGGGTCGCCGAGGCGCTGGGCTCGGGTGCGGCACTCGAGCGCTTCCGGCAGTTGGTCGTCGCCCAGGGTGGCGATGCGGCCGTCACCGACGACCCCTGGGCGGTGCTGCCGACGGCCCCGGTGCGCCGAGAGTGGTGCGCCCCTGCCGGAACGGTCACCGGGTTCGCCTGCCAGCGACTCGGTGAGCTCGCTGCCCGGCTCGGTGCTGGTCGGCAGCGGCAGGGCGACTCGCTCGACCTCGCCGTGGGGCTCGAGGTGCTGGTGCGCACCGGGCAGGTCTGCGACGGCGGGCAGCCGGCCGTGCGCGTGCACGCCCGGTGCGAGCAGGACGCCGAGCAGGTGCTCGCCGAGCTGCCCGAGGTCGTGCACGTCGGCTCGGCACCGGTGGACCCCCCGCCGTTGGTCCAGGCACGCATCGGGCTGCCCGAGGGCTAGAAGCCGGCCATCACGCGCTGCCGTTGGCCGTCGGCGTTGCCCGAATCGTCGCGACCGACGATACTCGGGCGCCACGCGTAGCCGAGGAGGAGCAGTGATCGGGGACCCAGACCGCGACGTGCCGTCGGGTGCGTTGCCGCCCCCGCCCCCGACGCCTCCCTTCCCGGGGTCGCCGCCCCCGCCCCCGACACCTCCGGCCCCGGGGTCGCCGCCCC
>SLLJ01000405.1 GCA_007134165.1 Nitriliruptoraceae bacterium
CCCCGACCCACCCGACCTTGGTGCCACCCCCGCCCAGCCGTACCCTTCACCACCCCAGGAGCCGGACGCACGGACGGGAGTACGCCGTCGGTCCCCCGCCCCGCCCCGCCCGTGACCTGAGGAGCCCCCGGTGCCCATCGTCGTCCTGGCCGCCCACGTGGCCGCCGGCCTCGTGCTGGTAGCCGGGGTCGGCAAGCTGCTGCGCCCCGACGCCACCCGCGACGCGTTCGGCGGGCGCGATACCCGAACGGTCCGTCTGGCGGTTCGCGCGCTCGGAGCCGCTGAGGTCGGTCTGGCCCTTGCGGTGCTCACCACCGGAGGTCGGACGGCGTTCGGGCTGCTGGCGCTGACCTACCTCGGCTTCACCGCCGTCGTGCTGCGCCAGCGCGCCCGCGACCGGGGCTGCGGCTGCTTCGGGGCGTCCACGACCACGGTCGGGGCGCTGCACGTGGTCGTCGACCTCGCCGCCGCCAGCACCGCTGCGGCCGCGGCCTGGCTGGCCGCACCCGGACTGCCCGGCCTGCTGCCCGAAGGCGCGCTGGCCGCCATGACCACGCTGGGGCTCGTCGCGCTGGCCGTCGCGCTCGGCCAACTGGTGCTGACCGCGCTGGCGGAGGTGCTGGCCGCCGGCGGGCCGATCCTGGCCGGAGGTGAGCGATGAGCGTGGTGGTGGCCGTGCTCGTGGTCGTGGTCGTGCTGCTCAGCGTGCTGGTGGCAGGGCTGCTACGCAGCCACGGGGCGATCCTGCGCCGCCTCGACGAGCTCGGGACGGGGCTCGAGGTCGACCCCGGTGCGCCGATCGGCAGCCGGGTCGTGCCGCGCACCGACGGCAGTGTCCCCTCCCCGCCCTCCGACGTGCCCGACGGCCGGCCGGCGGTCGACCTCGCCGGCCACGGACCGCGTGGCGAGTCGGTGGTCGTGCGGGTGGTCGAGGTCCCCCACGACACCCTGCTGGTGTTCCTGTCCACCGGCTGTGGGACCTGCGCCGGGTTCTGGGACGAGATCGCCGCCACCCGCGAACAGGTCCCCGACCACACCCGGGTGGTGGTGGTGACCCGCGGATCTGAGGAGGAGAGCCCGTCCGCGGTGGCCGAGCTCGCCCCGACCGACGTGCCGGTGCTGATGAGCTCTGCCGCCTTCGAGCAGCTGCAGGTGCCGGGCAGCCCGTACGTCGTGCAGGTCGACGGGCCCAGCGGCCGGGTCGTCGGAGAGGGCACCGCCGGCAGTTTTGCGCAGGTCATCGCGTTGTTCCTGCGCTCGGACGGGGACGCCAGACACGCCGCCGGGGGCAAGGCCCGGGCCGACGAGCGCCGGGAGCGCCACCTCGACCGGATCCTGCTCGAGGCCGGCATCGGCCCCGGCCATCCCAGCCTGTACGGCCCCGACAGCGAGGCGGGCGACGCCGCGGGCGATGGCCCGACCGACGGCCTGGGCGAGGGCCCGGACGACAGCCCCGCCGACGGCGGGGTCAGCGCCCCGAGCGACCGGGGAACCGACGCCGAGGTGGGCCGATGATCGCGGCGCTCGGCATCGCCCTGGCCACCCTCGCGGCGCTGCGCTCGAGCTGGTCGCCGTGAGGGGAGTCCATGCTCGCGAGCATCTCTCCGGTCGGGGAGGCATCGAGACAGCAGCGGTGGCCGGTAACGGCGACCGCCTACACGCTGGGGTCCACGGCGGGCGGCGCACTGATCGGTGCCGCGCTCGGCGGGACCGGCGCACTGCTGGTGACACTGGTGCCGGCATTGGGCAGGGCGCTGAGCCCGGGACGGCTGCTGGTCGCGCTCGGCGCGCTGCTGCTGGTCGGGGCGGCCGTGGACGCCGACTGGGTCCCGCTGCGTCTGGCGGGCTGGCAGCGGCAGGTCGACGAGCGCTGGCTGACCTCCTACCGGGGCTGGGTCTACGGCGCGGGGTTCGGACTGCAGCTCGGCGCCGGTGTGCTGACCATCGTGAGCACCACCGCGACCTACGCCATGCTGCTCACCGCGCTTCTCAGCGCCGAGGTGGCGACCGGCACGGTGATCGGCGCGACCTTCGGCCTGGTGCGCGCGGTGCCGCTGCTCACGACCCGCAGCGTGCGCACCCCCGAGCAGCTTCGCCGCCTGCACGTGCGCATCGAACGCGTGACCGCGGCGGTGTCGCGGGTGACGGTCGTCGCGCTGGTGTTCCTGGGCGGTGCAGCGCTGGGCCTGGGAGCTGCGGCGCTGACCGGCCGGCTGCCGGAGGGCTGGACATGACCCCGTCCCGCCAGCGACCCGCGACCCCGGGAGTCTGCCCATGGAGCTGACCGGCTACGGCATCCGTGCCGACCTGCCCTCCGGCTGGGAGGGCACGATCGCCCTGGACCGCGATCCCGACAGCATCGAGCTGGTGGGGATCGGCGCCTCCCTGCAGCCGGTCGCGCACCTGGCCAGCTTTGCGCTACCCAGTGACCGCGGCGACTTCGGCAGCGGGGCGGTGGACGTGATGTCCCGCGACGACGTGTTCGTCGCGCTCGTCGAGTTCGCCCCCGAGGAGGCCGGCGCCGCGCTGTTCGCCCAGGAAGGGCTGCCCCGGCGTCTGGACCCGCGGGCGTTCAGCGAACGCTCGCTGCAGCGGGGCCTGCCTGGCCAGGCCGGGTTGCAGGTGTTCTTCCACGAAGCCGGGCGCGCCTTCTGCCTCTACGTCGTACTCGGCGACGCCGACGACGCCCACCGGCTCGTGCGGGACGTCGAGCAGGTGCTGGCCACCCTGACCATCGAGGCCCGCCGATGACCACCACCTCCCTGCGTCCGCGCGACCGGCGCCGGACCGCCGTCGGTCTCGCTCAGCGCGCGGTCGAACGGCTCGCCCGCCGCAGCGACGAGCGCGAGCAGCGGCGGGATGCCGCCCGCCCCCGGATCTCACGGCGAAGCCTGCTGGTGCGCTCAGCCGTGGTCGGCTCGGTGCTGACCATCGCGCCGCTGCGCTGGGCCACCCGGCCGGCCACCGCCTACTCGGAGATCTGCGGACAGGGCTGGCGCTGCTCGCAGGGCTGGACGGCGTTCTGCTGCACGATCAACGACGGGGCCAACACCTGCCCGCCGGGCTCGTACGTCGCCGGCTGGTGGAAGATCGACCGCTCGCCCTACTGCCAGGGCGCCCCGCGCTACATCATCGACTGCAACCGCTCCCCGGGGGCGTCCTGCCGCTGCCGCTGTGCGGATGAGGGCACCTGCGACCAGCGCCGGGTGTGCTGTAACAACTTCCGGTACGGGCAGTGCAACACCCAGATCCCCGGAGTCACCGAGGTGGTGTGCCGCGTGGTGCTGTGCACGACCCCGTGGAGCTGGGACCCGGCTTGCGGGCGCACGCTGCGCACCGACAACCGCACCACCACCCACAACGCCCCCTGCCTGCCCGGCCGCAACGCAACCGCGATCGACCTGACCTACCAGGAGCTCGGACTGACCGGCTCGGTGCTCGGCGCACCGGACGGACCCGAGCGCAGCGGGCCACGTGGCGGCACCTGGCGCCGCTACGAGCGCGGCGTGATCACCTGGCAGCAGGCCACCGGCGCGGTCGTGCTCACCGGAGCGGTGGGCCGACGCTATGGCGCACTCGAAGGGCCCTCGGGTCCGCTGGGCTACCCGCGGGCCGAGCTGCCCGATGAGCGTGGCCGCCGCTTCGAGCGTGGCGGTATCTACCGCTCGGGCAGCGCCGCGATCGAGGTCCTCGGCCCGACCGACCAGCGCTACCACGAGCTCGGCGGTCCAACCGGCGTGCTCGGGGTGCCGACCGAGGCCACCACTCCCGTGGGCGACGGACGCGGCAGCCGAACCCGCTTCGCCGAGGGTGCGGTGTTCGCCTCTGGACGCGGCGCCTTCGTGGTGGCCGGGGTGCACCTCACACGCTACGACGCGCTCGGCGGGCCGGTCGACAGTGGGCTCGGCTACCCGCTGGCCGACGTCGCAGAGCTCGGGGGCGACCTCGGTCAACGCCAGCGCTTCGAGACCGGCAGCCTGTATCTCGGCGGGGCCGTGTCGATCGAGGTGCTCGGCGCCGCCGACGTGCGCTACGACGCGCTCGGGGGGCCCGGTGGGGTGCTGGGTGGGCCGATACAGCCGACCGTCGCGGTCGGCGGCGAGGGAACCGACGCTCCAGCCGGGACCGTCACCCGCTTCGTCGCCGGCACGATCTACGCCTCGCGCAGTGGCGCCTACGAGCTGTCCGGCCGGGCGCTGGAGCGCTACGAGGCACTCGGGGGACCGCTGGACAGCGGGCTCGGCTTCCCGCTGGGCGCTGCCGACCCCGACCAAGAGGCCGTGCAGCGCTTCGCTCAGGGCCTGCTCGTCGAAGTCGACGGC
Source organism: Nitriliruptoraceae bacterium (assembly GCA_007134165.1). Classification (GTDB taxonomy): domain Bacteria; phylum Actinomycetota; class Nitriliruptoria; order Nitriliruptorales; family Nitriliruptoraceae; genus SKJO01. Next base: position 4,323 of record SLLJ01000405.1, read on the forward strand.
GAGGTGGTCGTGCTGCGCAGGCGCATCGCGCGGCGCTACCTCGACGTCGGCGGATTGAACGGACCCTGGGGGACGCCGACGGGCGATCAGGCCCGCACCGACGGGGCCGGACCGGACGCGCTCGAGCAGGCCGCGTTCACGGAGGTAGACGCCTTCGCGAGCCGGTCGACCGGAGTGCGGGTGCTCGACGACCCGATCCGCGGCGCCTACCGGGATGCCGGCGGGCCCGACGGAGAGCTGGGTCGGCCCACCGCCGACAGCTTCACCAACCGCAGCGGTGCGTACCGCGGCACCTTCCAGCACGGCGCGATCGAGGTGCACCCGACCACCGGGCAGGTGCGCGTGCTCCGACCGCGCCCGACCCGCTCGCCCAGCGAGCTCACCAGCCGAGGATGACGACCATGACCCCCTTCACCCGCACTCGTCTGCTGTTGCTGGTGACCCTGGCCGCGGTGGCCGTGGTCGCGCCGGCCTCCGCCTCGGACCGCTACGACGACGTCGCCCCCGGTTCGGTGCACGCCGAGCCGATCGGTGAGCTCGCCGATGCCGGCATCACGCTGGGCTGCGCGCCGGGCCGGTACTGCCCCGGCCAGGAGGTCCAGCGCGACCAGATGGCCTCGTTCCTGAGCCGGTCGGTGTCCCGCGCCACCTCGGCGTCGAACGTGGCCGTACTCGACGAGACCAGCGGCTTCGACGGCGTGCCTGCCTCGGTACCGGTGCGCGCCACCGGAGCACCGGGCGGCAGCGGCTGGGTCACCCTCACCGGCGTGATCTCGCTCGTCGCCCAGGGCGACGTGTCCTCCTGTCCGTGCGAGGTCGAGGCGTTCGTCTACCGCGACTCCGACGACGCCCAGGGGCCGTCGAGCTGGACGCAGCTGCCTGGGGAGACCACCGGCAGCGGACGCGCAGTGGCCTCACTGCCCGTGCACTGGACGGTGCAGATCCCCAGCGGTAGCGAGGAGACCTTCCACGTCGCGGTGTTCCTCAACGATGGCGCGCCCCAAGGCCTGACCGCCGAAGGCACGCTGAGCGCCGTCACCACCCCGTTGCCGTGACTGGCTCGCGGCGCACGGCGCGCCGGTCCTGCTGGTGCTCGCCGCAGTGGTCACGGCCACGCTGAGCGTGCTGCCGGCGACGACGGCCGGTAGTGCCGGGGACGACGGCCGGTAGTGCCGGGGACGACGGCCGGTAGTGCCGGGGACGACGGCCGGTAGTGCCGGGGACGACGGCCGGTAGTGCCGGGGACGACGGCCG